>JBLMXA010000467.1:0-3377 GCA_050257515.1 Acidobacteriota bacterium
CGTCCGGCGTCCGGCGTCCGGCGTCCGGCGCGGACGAAGACTCGATCCGCTGCTGGCGCGGATCGTCCGCCTCCGGCTGGTCGGCCCACTCGACGCGCGCGGGCTCGCCGATCGCGGACAGCGGGAGGCGCAGCCCCATCGGGCTATCGCCCGGCAGCAGGAACAGGTGCTCGCGGCGCAGTTGCCACTTCTCCGTCTCCCAGCCGGACGCCGGACGCCGGACGCCGGACGCCGCCTGCAGCGGCAGCGCGTAGCCGACGACCGTGCCGGCGCCGCGATCGAGCACGCGTGCCAGCCGCCGCCGCTCCTCGGGATCCTCGAGCCCGGCCTTGCGCGGGTCGATCGATGGCGGCAGCTGGGCCTCCGCGCGCAGCAGCTCCCACGGATCCTCGAACGCCGCGTGCAGCTCGGCCGCGATGCCGAGCTCGCGCGCGAGCTGCTCGCCGAGCCGGCGCGCCGCGTCGGTGGTGACGTCGCGCGGTAGCTCGCGCGCGGGCCACAGCGCGCCGCCGTCGGCGCGCGCGATCACGTCGAGCGCCCACCGCGGCAGGCTCTCGCCCGGGTAGTGCTTGCCGGTGCGATGCAGCACGAGGCCGCCCGGCGCGAGCCGGTCGCGCAGCGCGCCGGCGAGGGTGCGGCCGCGCCGCCACTTGTCGGGGCCGAGCGCGTCGCCCTGCCATTCCGGCGCGTCCACGCCCTCGCGCGCACAGAACGTCGGCTCGCCGCCGATCGTGACGTGGAGGCCGGCGGCCGCGAGCTCGTCGTCAGCGCGCGCGCCGGCCGCGAGCAGGGCGCGCCACACGTCGTCGGTGTACGGCGCGGTCGGCCGCGCCTCGTGGCCGAGCCGCGCGATCGACGTCTCGAACTCGACGTGGCTCGCGAGGTGCTCGCTCGTGCCCTCGAGCGGAGCCGCTGCAGCGGGTGACGCCGTGCACGCGAGCGCGATGTGGCCCTCGCCGGCGAGCAGCCCGCTCGTGCCGTCGAACCCGATCCAGCCGGCGCCCGGCACGTACGCCTCCGCCCACGCGTGGAGATCGACGACGTCGCGATCGACCCCCCTGGGCTCGTCGGGGATCATGCCCTCGTCGGCGAGCTGCACGAGGTAACCCGACACGAACCGCGCCGCGATCCCGCGCGCGCGCATCAGCGCGACGAGCAGCGCGGCGCTGTCGCGGCAGCTGCCGCGGCCGTGGCCGAGCGTCTCCTCCGGCGTCCACACGCCGGGCTCGTCGCGGATGACGTACGAGACGTGCTCGCCAACGAGCCGGTTGATCTCGACGAGCAGGCCGATCGTGTCGCCGCTCGCCGGCAGCTGCGCGAGCAGCTCGATCGCGCGGCGGCCGAGCCGGTACGCGGGATCGCCGGTGTCGAGGAACGCCGCGAGCTCGCCCGCGAGCTCGTCGGGATAGGCAAACGGCGCCTGCTTCGCGCGCTCGTCGACGAAGAAGTCGAACGGGTTGACCGGATGCAGATCGACCGCGAGCTCGACCGTGATCGCGAGCGCCAGGGCGCGCTGGCCGGCCTTGAACGTCACCCGCGCGACGTGGTTGCCGTGCGGATCGCGCTGCCAGTGCAGGTGATGCTCGGGCGACACGTCGAGGCGGTAGCTCTCGACGCGCGCGCGCGCGTGATCGGCCGGGCGCAGCCGGACGAGCTGCGGCCCGAGCAAGGTCGGGCTCGGATAGACGTACCGGCTCCGGTGCTGGACGACCACGCGCACGACCCGGTGTTTCTACCATCGGCGCGCGTCGACGTCTTCGACCTAGCGATCACCGTGCGCTGGCGCTCGGCGCGCCGCCCGCTGCCGGCGCGTGATGTCCTGCGCCAGGTGCTTGTTACGCTCGAGCCAGCGGGACAGGCCGCGCGCGACGACGTCGGAGGGGTGCGCGAGATCCCCCGTCATCAGGGCATACACGGTCGCGAGCGCGGTCTCGATCGCCTGGCGCTCGACGACATCGTAGGGGCCGAGCTCGCACAGCGCGTCCTCGAGCTCGTCCTTGCGGGCGAGCACGCGCACGGCGAGCGGCTGGCCCCGCGTCGCATCCGTCGAGCTCTCCAGCTTGTCGCTGATCACGCCTGCCATCGCTCATTCCCTCGGCAGGCTCGTCGTCCAGGCGCGCTCGACGTCGCCGAGCGTGCGATCGAGATGGACGCGGTCGTCGACGGAAGCGACCCACTCCAGGGGAATGTAATGGTGCTCGCCCGTGTCGTCCTTCGCGAGCACGATCGAGCTGCGGCCCTCGACGTGATCGACGGTCGACAGCTCGTCTCCGTCGGAGCCGACCACCGGCATGTGCGGCCGGATCAGCTCCCTGGCGGTATCGGAGT
The DNA here is from genome assembly GCA_050257515.1 of Acidobacteriota bacterium. Classification (GTDB taxonomy): domain Bacteria; phylum Myxococcota_A; class Polyangia; order Haliangiales; family Haliangiaceae; genus JABFXX01. The sequence goes on from JBLMXA010000467.1 coordinate 2,329, forward strand.
CCAGCATGACTCCCGATGGAGCATCGGTCGTGCCACGCACGGCGGGCGTGCGCGGGCGCGCGGGGGGCGTCGACGCACGTCGCGGCGGCCTTGCAGTTTGCATAGAAGTCGCATAAACATGCAGCTCTTATGCAACTGCCGCTGGGCTTCCGTTACGCCGGGGTGCACGCCGGGCTCAAGCCCGTGCGGCGCGACGTCGCGCTCGTCGCGTCCGACGTGCCGGCGGTCGCCGCCGGCGTGTTCACGAAGAACCTCGCGGCCGCCGCGCCGATCGTCGACGCGCGCGCGCGCGTGCCGGCGAGCGGGATCCGCGCGGTCGTCATCAACAGCGGCAACGCGAACGCGCTCGCCGGCGCCGCCGGGCTCGCCGACGTGCGCGCGATCCGCGACGCGGTCGCCGGCGCGCTCGGCACGACCGGCGAGGCCGTGCTCACCGCGTCGACGGGCGTGATCGGCGTGCGGCTGCCCGTGCAGAAGCTCGTCGCGGCGGCGCCCGCGCTGGTCGCCGCGCTCGCGCCCACGCCGGAGCCGGCGGCCGAGGCGATCCTGACGACCGACACGCGCTCCAAGCTCGCGTCGCGCACGCTCGAGCTCGCGGGCAAGACGGTCACGGTCTCGGCGATCGCGAAGGGCTCCGGCATGATCGCGCCGCAGCTCGCGACGACGATCGCGGTGATCACCACGGACTGCGCGATCGCGCCGGCGATGCTCGATCGCGCGCTGCGTGCCGCGATCGAGCCGAGCTTCCATTGCCTCGTCGTCGACGGCGACATGTCGACGAACGACACGATCTACGCGCTCGCGAACGGTCGCGCCGGCAACCCGCCCGTCGTCGATCCCGGCGCCGAGCTCGACGCGTTCACCGCGGCGCTGACCGCGATCTGCATCGAGCTCGCGCGCGACATCGCGTCGGACGGCGAGGGCGCGACGCGCCTGCTCGAGGTCGCGGTCACCGGCGCGCCGGACGTCGCGTGCGCGCGCGACGTCGCGCGGTCGATCGCGGCCAGCTCGCTCGTCAAGGCCGCGGTGTTCGGCGCCGATCCCAACTG
>JBLMXA010000468.1:0-3401 GCA_050257515.1 Acidobacteriota bacterium
CGGGGGCGCGTCCGAACGCCGGACGTGGGACGCCCACGCGCCCACGGGGGCGCATTCCGTCCGAACGCCGGACGTGGGAGGTCCCACGAGGACGCCCACGCGCCCACGGGGGCGCGTCCGAACGCCGGACGTCCCGCGTCCCACGTGGGACGCGCTCACGCCTGCCGGTGCTTCGCCGGCCCGTGCGTCAGGCCCCAGCACAGCGCGAGCAGCCGATCGAGCTTCACCCTCGCCTCTCGATCGTCGATGCACCAGCCCCACGCGGCCGCGACATCCAGCGCCGCGAGCACCTCCCTCGCCTCGCCGTGGGCGCGCTCGTACGCGAGCCGCTTGTTGCCATCTCGCTTCCGCTGGCCCTCGCCCAGATTGTGCACCGTATTGCTCCGGCTCCCGCTCCGGCTCCGGCTCTGGGTCCGGCTCCGGCTCCGGCTCCGCTTCCCGCTCCGGCTCCGGCTCCGGTTCCCGCTCCGGCCCCCGCCCCACCCTGCTACGCTGGCCCCGATGGACGTCCAAGCAGTCTCCGCACTGCTCGCCGCGCTCCTGATCCTCGCGATCGGCGCGTCCGTCCTGCTGCGCTCGCGCTCCGACCGCATGTACACCGCGTTTGCGGCGTTCACGTTCACGGTCGGCGCCTGGCACCTCTGCTCCTTCATCGACGCCGCGACCCACTCGCCCGTGATGCGCTGGCTGTCTCTGTGGGCCGCAGCGACGATCCCCCCGACCGCGATCCGGTTCTTCCGGATCTTCCTGGCGCAGCCGTCGATCGGCGGCCCGAAGCGCGGTCCGCGCGTCACGCTCGCGTGGACGCTGCTCGCGTACGCCGGCCTCGTGTTCTCGGCGATCGGCAAGCCGATCCACGAGCACAACTACTTCCTGATCCCGTTCGGGCTCTACGTGTTCGGCGGCCTGTACCGGTGCGTGTGGGACCTCTACACGCAGTACCGCGCGACCACCAAGCGCGTCGAGCGCACGCGCGTCGGCTACCTGGCGCTCGGCGGGTTCATCACGACGACGCTCACGCTCACCGACGTGCTGCCCCGCTTCGGCATCCCGTGGCCCGCGATCGGCAACGTCCTCGGCATCCTCTACCTCTACTTCCTGTCGCAGTCGCTGTTCCGCAACCGCCTGCTCGACCTCAACGAGCTCGTCGGCAAGATGGCCGTGCTCGGCACGCTGGTCGTCCTGCTGTCGGCCGTGTACGGCCTGCTCCTCTACTGGGTCGGCGGCAAGCAGACGCAGCAAGGCCTGTACCTGCTGAACGCGCTCGTCGCCGCGTTCGTGATCCTGATCCTGTTCGAGCCGGTGCGCAGCTGGCTCGAGAACGGCATCAACCGGTGGATCCTGCGCCAGCGCACGGAGCTGCGCGGCGCGCTCGATGCGGTGCGCCGCGACCTGCCGGGCGTCGTCGACGTGCCGGACATGGTCAAGCGGATCATCACCGCGCTCGAGGAGTCACGCCGCGTCACCGACGCCGCGGTCTACCTGCTCGATTCCGACGGCGCCGGCTTCGATCGCGCCGGCTTCCTCGGCAACCCGCCGCCGGACCGGCTCGACGCCAACGCCGAGCGCGCGCTGCTCGATCGCGTGCGCACCGGCTACTTCGATCTCGATCAGATCGCGCGCGAGCTCGACGAGCTCGGCCCCGCGCCCGACGTCGAGGCCAAGCGCACCGCGCTGGTCGCGCTGCGCGATCGCGCGCTCGAGCTGCAGTCCGCGCTGATCTTCCCGCTGTTCGGCTCCGCCGAGACCGAACAGGGCCCGTGGTTGCTCGGCATGATCTCGCTGCGCGACGAGCGGACCGGCAGCCAGTTCGATCCCGACGACATCGAGACGTTCCGCCAGCTCGCGATCGGCGCCGCGCGCGTCATCGAGAGCTCGCAGGCCTACGAGCGCGTGAAGGAGCGCGATCGCCTCGCGGCGCTCGGCGAGATGGCGGCCGGCCTCGCGCACGAGATCCGGAACCCGCTCGGCGCGATCAAGGGCGCCGCGCAGCTGCTGATCACCTCCGACGGGTCGCTGTCATCGCCTGCGAGCGGCAGCGCGACGGAGACCGCCGAGTTCCTGCAGATCATCGTCGAGGAGGCGAACCGGCTCAACAACGTCGTCACGCGGTTCCTCGACTACGCTCGCGCCGAGCGGCCGGGGCGCGAGGGCGCCGACAAGGTCGATCTCAACAACGTCGTGCGCAAGACCGAGCAGCTGCTCCGCCAGGAGCTGCACAAGAACGTCGAGCTGCGGGTGCGTGTCGACGACGCGCTGCCGCTGATCGCCGGCGATCCCGAGTCGCTGCTGCAGGTGTTCTTGAACCTCGGCCAGAACTCGCTGCAGGCGATGCCGGACGGCGGCACGCTCGAGATCCTGACGACGCGCCGCCGCCGCTCGCGCCTCGGCTACGGACAGTTCTGCGAGGTCCGCTTCCGCGATACCGGCATCGGCATCCCGCGCGATCGTCTGAAGAAGCTGTTCATCCCGTTCTACACGACCAAGCAGAAAGGCACCGGGCTCGGCCTCGCGATCTCGCACCGGATCATCGTCCAGCACGGCGGCACGATCGAGGTGCGCTCGACGATCGGCCAGGGCTCGACGTTCTCGGTGTTCCTGCCGGCCGCCGAGCCGGTGCCGGCGCACAAGGTCGAGGACATCACCGAGACCGGGCGGCTCAGCCAGCCGGCGCGCGCCGAGACGGTGCCGGCGAAGCCCGCCGAGGCGGAGCCCGCGAAGCCTGCACCGGCGGCTTCGCTGACGGCCACGCCGAATGTAGAGTCGGGCTGACCGTGCAACCCGCGAAGATCCTGGTAGCCGACGACGAGCAGAACCTGCGCCGCGTGCTCGCCGCGCTGCTGCGCCGCGAGGGCCACGACGTCGTCCAGGCGGCGAGCGGCCTCGAGGCGATCGAGCACCTCGCCGACGTCGACGTCGTGATCACCGATCTCCGCATGCCCGGCGCCGACGGCATGGAGGTGCTGCGCACCGCGAGCCGGAACCACCCGCACGTCCCGGTCATCATGATCACCGCGTACGGCTCGGTCGGCCAGGCGGTCGAGGCGATCAAGGCGGGCGCGTTCGACTACATCGAGAAGCCGTTCGAGCAGGAGTCGATCCGCGTGATCGTCGACAAGGCGATCGGCCAGGCGATCGCCAACAAGCTCGCGCCGCGGCCGACGCTGTACCCGCCCGGGATCGAGGTCGGAAAGTACGGGCTCGTCGGCCAGTCGCCCGAGATGCACGCGATCTTCGAGGTGATCGAGAAGGTCGCCGACACGCCGTCGACCGTGCTGATCACCGGCGAGAGCGGCACCGGCAAGGAGCTCGTTGCAAAGGCGTTGCACGAGCAATCGAGTCGCAAGAACCAGCCGTTCATCAAGATCAACTGCGCGGCGATCCCCAAGACGCTGATGGAG
>JBLMXA010000469.1:0-4354 GCA_050257515.1 Acidobacteriota bacterium
TCTCCCGAAGAAACGTCGTATCGTGACATGGGTGACCATGCGCTTCACGATCCTCAGCCTGTTGCTCGTCCTGTCAGCGCGCCCCGCCTCCGCCGACTCGTGGGTCAACCCCTACACCGGGGGCGTGTGGAACAACCCGGTGTCGAGCTACGTCGACACCGCGATGCACAACCAGATGATGGAGAAGATGTGGCAGCGGTGGTACGGCGGCAGACAAAAGGCTGGCACCGCCGCCTCGCCCTCGACGCCGGACCGGCCGATCTCCCACCAGCCGTACACCAAGACCGACTTCACGCCGGGCAAGCAACGGCTCGTGGTCGACGCCATCATCGCGGGACTGGCCCAGAACGCCCAGCAACGCCAGGGGCTGCAGCAGGGGGTCGCGATGGTGTTCGAGCAGTACGAGAAGACGGTCCGCAAGAACAACGTCGCCTACGCGCTCGCGTTCGTGATCGGCGCGTCGCTTCAGGTGCAGACCGGCGAGCAGATTCCGGACGCGCAGGCCGAGCAGCTCGCCCAGGCGCTCAACGACGCGCTCGCGAGCAACCCCGGGTTTGCCAAGATGCGCGCGACCGATCGGCAGAAGCTCTACGAGGCCTGCGTGACCCTCGGGGGGCTCGTCATGCTGTTCGCCGAGGTCGGCAAGCACGACCCTGCGTCGGCGAAGGCGGCCAAGCTGCTCGCCACGCAGTCGCTCGCGATGCTCGGCTTCAAGGCCTAGCGAGCGCGGCGCGCGCCGCCTCGAAGTCGGCGGGCGGCGGCGACTCGAACCGCATGCGCTCGCCGGTGACCGGATGGTCGAACGCGAGCAGCTGCGCGTGCAGCGCCTGGCGCGCGATCAGCGGCGAGCGCTTGCCGTAGACCGCGTCGCCGAGCAGCGGGAAGCCGTGATCGGCGGCGTGGACGCGGATCTGGTGCGTGCGGCCGGTCTCGAGCGTGAACCGCACGAGCGCGGAGTCGCGCAGCTTGTCGACGACCTCGTAGCGCGTGATCGCCGGCTTGCCGCTCGCGACCTTGCTCGAGAACTTCTTGCGATCGACCGGGTGGCGGCCGTACAGCGTCCTCAGCGTGCCTTGCCTGAGCGGCGGCGCCGGCGTCGTGATCGCGAGGTAGCTGCGCTCGATCGCGCCCTCACCCTTGGCGGCGAACGCCGCCGCGAGCTGTGCGTGCGCGCGGTCGGACTTCGTCGCGACCATCACGCCGGTCGTGTCCTTGTCGAGCCGGTGCACGATGCCTGGCCTGGCGACACCGCCGATGCCCGACAGGTCCTTGCAGTGATAGAGCAGCGCGTTGACGAGCGTGCCGCGCGCGTGGCCCGGCGCGGGATGGACGACGAGCCCCGCCGGTTTGTCGATCACGATCAGGTCGGCGTCCTCGAACAGCACGACCAGCGGGAGGTCCTGGGCCACGAGCTCGAGCGGCTCGGGCGGCGGCACGCGCACGCCGATCGCGTCGCCCGCGCGGACGCGCGCGCCGGCCTTCGCTGCGGGCAGCCCGCCGAGCGTGACGAGGCCGGCCTCGATCAGCCGCTGCACGGCCGCGCGCGACAGCTCGGGCAGCGCGGCGGCGATCACGGCATCGAGCCGGCCGCCGGCGCTCGCGTCATCGACGACGAGCTCGTACAGCTCCTCGTCGGCCTCCTCGTCGTTCACCAGATCTTGGACTTGACGTGACCCTTGCTCTTGACGAGCACGTCGACGATCGCGCGCTCGTAGATGTGCTGGCCGAAGATGTCCTCGGTGACGCGGCTCTCGAACAGCTCGCGGCCCTCGTTGATCTCGTCCGACATCACGTCGAACAGGTTGTCGTTGGCGATGCCCTCGAGGATCTTGGGCTCGTGATAGAGGGTCAAATCCGACGCGATGGCGCGCGCGAGCTGGCGGGCGCGCTTGGGGTTGTCGATGAGGGTCGCCATGGCGCAAATCGTAACACGAGCGCGCGCTACGATCGGTACTGCGGCGCGAGCTGATGTGCCGACACGAACCGAGACAGCTCGAGGATCGTGGCGTCGTCGCCCGGCTGCGGATCGGCGGCCCGCGCCTCGAGCGCGAGCTCGAGCGCGCGCCGGTACAGCACCGACGCGTGCACCGGATCGCCGTGCCCGGCGAGCGTCCGCGCCTCCTCGGCGAGCAGCTCGGCCGCGGCGCGCCACTTCATCGGCTCGCGCAGCAGGCCGGCCAGCGTCGCCGTGTCGGTGACCTCGACGAGCTCGCGCGGCACCCCGAGCACGTCGTCCCAGGCGCGGCGCGCCTCGTCGAGCGAGCCCGCGGAGTCGCCCTCGCGCCGGCGGCCGGTGATGCGCCGCACGGCCTCGGCGAGCTGCGCGATCAACCGCATCACGTAGTCCTCGCGCTGCACGTGCTCAACCTAAGCACGCGGCGCTTGCGCGCAAGCTACGAGCGCTTCGGGGCCGCCGCCTGCACCGCGGGCGCGGGCACCGGCGCGCGGCGGTTGTCGAGCGGCGCCTCGTTGCGCGTCACCACCTGCGCGGCGAGCAGCGTCTGCACGACCCGCAGCACGTCGTCGGAGCCCGACGTCACCGCGCTGTGGCCGGTGCCCGTCGACCCGAAGTTCACGAACTGACCGTTCGCGAGCGCGGCCGCGACCTCCTTGGTCAGCGCCGGCGCGAGCTCGAGCCGGCGCAGGTCCATGTACGCCTCGCCCGCCTCGACGAGCGCCTGGGCCTTGAGCCGGATCGCCGCGGCCTCGGCCTCGGCGATCGCACGGATCCGCGCGGCCTGCGCGCGACCCTCGGCCTCCTGCTCGATCACGTTCTGGTCGGCGTCGGCGCGCGCCTGGGTGATCTGCATCGCGCCGAGCTCGGCCTCGCGCTGCTTGCGCACCATCGCTTGCTTGTCCGCCTCGGCGTTCGCGATCGACGCGCCGTTCGACGCGATCTGCATCTGCAGCGCGCGCTCCTGATCGTTGATCTTCTGCGCCGCCTCGAGCTGCGCGATCCGCGCGCGCTGCTCCTCCTGTGCTTGCACGACGTCGGCGCTCGCCTTCGCGCGTGCCGCCGACTCGCGCCGCCGCGCCTCGGCGACCTCGCTCAGCACGGCCTTGATGTTGAGGCTGTTGAACGACAGCCCGAGATCGAGCAGCTCGCGCGAGCAGGCGTCCTTGATGATCACGGCGAGCTCGTCGTCCTCGCCGCGCCGCGCCGCGTCCACCGCCGGGGCGGTGGGCGTGTTCGCGCCGCGCGCGTTGAACAGCTGGTCGTGCCACAACAGGTTGATCGCGCGGCGGCCCGCCGACGACAGCACGTCGGTGAGCGTCGATAGCTGCTCGCCGGCGGGCTTGGAGAAGAACTTGTTCGCGGCGGTGTTCACCATCGCCTCGTCCTCGCCGACGCTGACGATCGCCGAGGCTCTGACCGTGACCTTCACGGGCGCAGGCCGGCTGTCGCCATCGACGTCCGCGGTCTGGTCCGTGATCTCGATGTCGACGTTGATCGCCTGCGCCGGGATGCGCCGCGTCTGCGTGATCACCGGCACGATCATGGCCTTGCACGGCCCGCGATAGATCTTGAGGTTGCGCCCGCGATTGGCGAGCAGGATCTCGCCCGCGTCGACGCTGCGCAGGAACGTCGTGATGATGAGCGAGGTGAGTAGCAGCACCGCGACGACGGCTCCTGCTGCGATGATGAGCGAGGTCTGGACAGGCATGATCGATTCCTTCTGGCACCGGTGGTGCCGTTACGCTGACTCCCCGACGATGGAAACGGTGACGCGCTCGCGCGCCGGATCGATGTCTTCGACGCGCAGCCGATCGCCGACGCGCACCGGCACGCTCGCCTGCGCGTCGACGAGGCGCGCCGAGAACTGCACGACCCGGCCGTCGCGCACGACCGACACGACGCCGCGGCCGCCGCGAAAGGCCGTCACCGCGGTGGCCTCGGACATCACGATCTCGGCGAGCGGACCGGACGCCTGCAGCTCGTACTTGAACAGCGTCCGCCAGATCGGCGTCACCGCGAAGCGCTCGACGAGCCCGGTCGGGACGACCGCGAGCAGCGCGGCGGCCCACACCGGCAGGTGCGCGGCGACGAGCACGTTGCCGAACGCGCCGTAGAGCGCGGCGAGGCTGAACACGAGCCGTGGCGACGGCAAGAACCGTGTCATCGGCGCACGCGCGGCGACCGCGAGCGCCTTGCCGGGCCCGACCGGCACCAGCTTCGCGGCGTGACCTGCGCGGAGCAGGTGCGTGGCATGGGCAGCATGGCCGTGCCGGCCGAGCGCCGGCAGCGCCATCATCGCGAGGCCGGCGAGGCCGACCACCATCACCACCAGGAACATTCGCGTGTAACGTGCGTCCCCGGCGCGCGAACGTCAATCGCGATTCGCGTGCAACGAAT
>JBLMXA010000470.1:0-5895 GCA_050257515.1 Acidobacteriota bacterium
GCGCTGATCAAGCTCGGCGACACCCACGTGCTGTGCGCGGCGAGCGTGGAGACCGGCGTGCCCGGTTTCCTCGCCGGCAAGAACCAGGGCTGGCTCACCGCCGAGTACGCGATGCTGCCGCGCTCGACGCACACGCGCACCAAGCGCGATCCCGGCGGCCGCGGCAAGGAGATCCAGCGGCTGATCGGCCGCTCGCTGCGCGCCGCGATCGATCTGTCCAGGCTCGGCGAGCGCACGATCGCGGTCGACTGCGACGTGCTGTGCGCGGACGGCGGCACGCGCGTGTCGTCGATCACCGGCGCGTGGGTCGCGCTCGCGCTCGCGCTGCAGAAGCTGGTCGCGCGCGGCGACCTCAAGGACCTGTCCGCGCTGCGCCCGCCGGTCGCCGCGGTCTCCGTCGGCATCGTCGGCGGCGAGGTCGTGCTCGACCTGCCCTACGTCGAGGACTCGAAGGCCGACGTCGACATGAACGTCGTCGGCGACGAGACCGGCAAGCTGATCGAGGTGCAGGGCACCGCGGAGCACGACACGTTCGACCGCAAGCAGCTCGACGCGATGCTCGATCTCGCGATCGGAGGCATCCGCGAGCTCGCCGCCGCGCAGCGTCGCGCCGCGGGGCTGTGATGCGCCCGCTCGTGTTCGCCACCCGCAACCGCGGCAAGCTCGTCGAGCTGCGCGAGCTGTTGCCCGGCGGCGACGTGCTGTCGATCGACGAGGCCGCCGCCCGCATCGGCCGCGCGATCCCCGAGGTCGACGAGGACAAGCCGACGTTCCTCGGCAACGCGATCAAGAAGGCGCGCGAGGTGTCGCTCGCGACCGGGCTGCCCGCGCTCGCCGACGACAGCGGCCTCGAGGTCGACGCGCTCGGCGGCGCGCCCGGCGTCTACAGCGCGCGCTACGCCGGCGTCTCGGGCCACGCCGCCGACGCCGCGAACAACGCGAAGCTGCTCGCCGCGCTCGCGAGCGTCCCCGCCGACCGGCGCACGGCGCGGTTCCGCGCCGCGCTCGCGCTGTGCGACGCGCTCGGCCCGCTCGGCGACCGCGCGATCACCGCCGAGGGCGCGTGCGAGGGCGTGATCCTCGGCGAGCCGCGCGGCACCGGCGGCTTCGGCTACGACCCGCTGTTCTTCGCGCCCGAGCTCGGCCAGACGTTCGCCGAGGCCGGCGTCGGCCCCAAGAGCGACCTCTCGCACCGCGCGCGCGCGATGCGCGCGATGCGCCCGCAGCTGCTCGCGTACCTGCAGCAGTCGTCGGCGCAGTAGCTCACCGCGGCACGGCGGTGCCGGTCGCCGCCGGATCGAGCAGGCTGCCGAGGTTTCCGACGTGCGCGTCGCGCCCGGCGAGCTGGCCGGTCTGCATGCCGAGCCAGTTCCACTCGAGGAACGCGACGATCGACGAGTGCTCCAGCTGCACGTGCGAGATCGTGCCGGCCGCCGCGAACGGGCCGACCGCGAGCAGCGGCACGCGCGTCCCGTACGGCTCGCCATCGCTACCCAGGCCCGGCGGCGCGACGTGGTCGAAGAAGCCGCCGCCCTCGTCCCACGTGACGAGGATCAGCGTGTCGGGCGCGTAGTCGCTCTTGTCGATCGCGTCGATCACGTCTCGGACGAACCGCGCGCCGTCGCTGATCGTCGTGCCCTGGCCGGGGTGCTCGCTGTGGTAGCCGAGCCCCTTGACGAACACGACCTGCGGCAGCGTGTTGTTCGCGAGGTCGCTCGCGAGGTGCGTGTAGTCGCGCAGCACGCGCGGGTTGTCCGCGAGGTTCGCGTAGTAGTCGAACGGCACGTCCGACGGATCGTAGTCGCACGGGTACACCGCGAGCCCCGACGGACAGTCGGCGGGCGCCTTGGGACACTTGCCCTGCTTGCGCGCGTCGATCATCGCCTGATAGCCCTCGGCGTACCACGCCCACGACACGCCGGCGCCGTCGAGTAGATCGCCGATCGTCGGTCCGTCGAACGACGACGCGGTCGCGATGAAGCTGCACTCCTTGCCGATCGCGTCGGGCTTGAAGGTGTTGTCGAGGAACACGAACTGCGCGCGCGCGAGGTACATGTCGTTCGACGAGCTCTGGCCCGAGACCGGCTGGAAGTAGCGATCGGCGAGCGCGCCGGCCGTCGCGAGGTCCCAGTACGGCTGGACGACGGACGGATCGGCGTACGCGAAGTTGCGCGGGTCGGAGCAGCTCGCGACGCCGCTCGCGTACTTGTCCATCGCGCCGCTGTCGGCCTCGGCGAGCTCGCAGCCCTGGGTGTGATCGGGGTCGTAATCGGCGTTCGCCATGTCGTCGAGCACGAGCGGCGACGCGCCCGACGGATCGCGATCGGGCGCGGCCTCGCAGCAGCCCGGCCCCTGCGTGCAGGCCGGCGCCGAGCCGGTCGCGGCGGTGCAGTAGCGGCCGAAGTAGGAGTCGAACGTGTGGTTCTCCTGCACGATCACGACCACGTGATCGACCTTCGACGCCGGGCACGGGCCGTCGCAGCTGCCGGGCTTGCGCGACGAGGTGCCGCCGCAGGCGACGAGCAGGGCGGCGAACACGAGGCGGCAGACCATCAAGTCAACCAACTAGCAGAAAACTCGGGGTGGATGATGGGAATCGAACCCACGACACCCAGGACCACAACCTGGTGCTCTACCAATTGAGCTACATCCACCGTGTTCGGTGCGGGCCACTGTCTACCCGAATTGGGGCGGCGCGTAAAGTACAATGGGCCCATGCACGCGTGGGGACTCGCGGTTCTGGTGGCCCTCTGCGCCAGCTGCTACCACGGCACCGAATCGCTGTCGTGCAAGATCCGCTGCGACGACGGCAGCTGTCCCGACGGGATGACGTGCGTCGGCGGGCTGTGCACGACGGGCGCGACCTGCACGGCCGCGACGCCGACGTGCGGCGCGATCGGTCAGCCATGCTGCGAGACCGGAGCGGCGTGCACCGGCAACGGCGTGTGCACGAACGGGACGTGCACGGAGTGCGTCGTCGAGGTCGCGCCGGGGCGCCGCCACGCGTGCGTGCGCGAGCACGACGGCACGGTGTGGTGCTCGGGAAACGACCAGTCCGGGCAGCTCGGCGACAGCACGACGTCGAGCCCGCGCGCGAGCTTCGTGCAGGCGAGCGACGCGAGCGGGCCGATCAGCGACGCGATCGCGATCGCGGCCGGTCACGATCACAGCTGCGCGGTGCGCAGCGGCGGCTCGGTGTGGTGCTGGGGCTCGAACGGCAGCGGCGAGCTCGGCGACAACTCGAGCAACGCCTCGTCGGTCGCGGTGCAGGTGCAGACGCAAGCCGGCACTCCGCTCACGGACGTCGTCGAGATCGCCGCGGGCGCCGCCTACACGTGCGCACGACAGAGCGGCGGCAACGTGTGGTGCTGGGGAGCGAACAACCACGGCCAGCTCGGCGATGCCACGTTCATCAACCATCCGCAGGCTGTCGAGGTCACCGGCATCACGGCCGCGACCGCGATCAGTGCGGGCCACGATCAGGCGTGCGCGCTCGACGGCGGCGAGGCGCGCTGCTGGGGCCGCAACGACTACGGCCAGCTCGGCGACGGTACCAACAACGTCACCGGCCAGCCGAGCTCGGCGGGCTCGGCGGCCGCGATCGCGACCGGCGGCTACGGCAGCTGCCTCGTGCGTCCGGACTCGACGGTCGCATGCATGGGCGCGGCATGGCTCGAGCGCATCGGCAACGGCGCGACGGCGTCCGTCAGCACGCCGACGCAGGCGCTCGTCGGCGCTGGCGGCGCACCGCTGACCGGGGTCACCGCGATCGCGGTCGGCGGCGTCGCGTGCGCGCTCGCGGCGGATCACCGCGTGCTGTGCTGGGGGATCAACCCGCACGGCCAGATCGGCAACGGCGCAGGCGGCTACTATCCCGCCGCCGTGCTCGACGGCGGCGGCGAGCTCGGCGACATCGATCGCATCGTCGCGCACTACGCGCACACGTGCGCGCACCGCACCGGCGACGGCGCCTGGCTGTGCTGGGGTCGCAACACGGAAGGCGAGTACGGCGACGGCACGTTCACGAACCGGGCGATGCCGACGCCGATCGGCGCGACCTGCAATTGATCAGAACGAGACGCGCGCGCCGACGGCCGCGCCGCCCGGGACCGGCGCGATCGTGACGTGCTCGATGCGCGAGCGGCCGAAGAGGTAGAGGCCGGCGCCGGCGAGCACCGCGACGCCGCCGCCGATGTAGCCGATCGCGGAGATCGTGTTCGCGCGGTGGCCGGCGTCGTCGAGCGACTTCGCCTGCGCCGACGTGCACGAGGCCGCGCACGCGAGGTCGACCTCGCGCTGCAGATCGTGCGCGCGCACGCTGTAGGCGATGCCGACGACGATCCCCGCAAGGCCAGCGCCGCCGGTCGCGAGCCCGGCGGTGCGCAGGCCCGCGCCGTCGTCGCGTACGGTCTCCGGCGCCGGCCCGCCGGCCTGAGGCTGACGCGCGGCCTCCTCGGCACGCCTCGCCGCGAGCTCCTGACGCTGCTTCTGCTGCAGCACGCACGGTGCCATCTCGCGCAGGAACGCGCGCACCGAAGCGGCGTTCTCGGCGCTCGGCGCCGCGGCGAGGTACTGGTTGTAGTAGTCGCTCGCGTTCGTGCAGTCGGCCGCCTTGCGGTAGCTCTGCGCGATGTTGAACAGGTAGATCGGATCGTGGACGAGCTCGTAGGCGTCCTTGAACAGCTCGATCGCGGCCTGGAAGCGCCCGGACTGGTAGTCCTGCTGGCCCTTCTGGAAGAACACGTCCGCCTTCTGCTGCGCGGCAGCATCGACGACGACCTCGCCGTCGGCGCGCGCGACACCGGCGAGCGCGGCGAGCACTCCCAGCACGCGAAGCGACCTCACCCGACCAGGATAACAGACCCGCGATCAGAGATGATGATCGACGACGAGCTTGGTGAGCTCCGTCGCGACGGTCTTGTTCCGGGGGACGGCGGTGTAGTTGATGCTGATCAGCACGTCGTGCTTGACGGCCATGACGTCGCCCATCTCGTCGATCAGGCCCTTGTCGCCGACGCCGGACAGACGCTGCGTCTTGAGCGCCTGGTCGGGATCGCCGATGTACCGCTCGAAGTGATCCTCGTAGTACTTCAGCCCACCCGTGCTGCGCACGCCGAGATCGATGTCGGGGATGCCGGAGCCTTCGCCCCCATCGAGGGTCCACTGGCAGCCCTCGGCGAAGATCCCCTGGCTGGAGCCCGGCTTCTTCGCCTTCACGGCGCGTCCGGTGACCTTCTTGATCTCGTCGTCTGCGAGCAGCGAGCACGCGGCGATCGGCGAAGCGCTTGCGGCCGCAGATCCGGCCGCGGATCCCTGCTTCGCCGGGCTCTCGCTCTTGCTTCGGCACGCAGCGAGGGTGACGACGCCGCCCGCAGCGACGGCCAGCAACCGCAACTGGTAGCTCCGCATGGAGGGCCTGCTAGAGGTCGGTCCAGTCGTTCTCGTCGTCGAGGCGCTGGAAGTTGACCGTCTCGAGCTCCTCGCGCGGCGTGCGCTCGGCCTCGAGGTGCTGGCGCACGGCCTTGACGAGCCGGACGTCCACCTCGAGCTTCGGGTCGATCTCCTCACCACCATGAGTCTGCGCGATCAGATCCGCGAGGACTCGCGGATCGCGATCGGCCTTCACCTGGACGTAGATCATGACGGCGGCGTAACACGGGCTGCCCGGCCGTTGGAACACAAATCATCCGGGTGTACGAACCTTGCTCAGCGCGCGCGCCGGGCCGCCATGATCTTCACGAACGACTTCGAGCGGATCTCGTCGAGCGACAGGCCGGTCGCGAGCGCCTCCTGCTCGGTCACCGCGCCGCACGCGATCCCGCGCAGGAAGTAGTTGAGCAGGCCCTGGCCGGTCGCCGCGTCGTCGAACACGTCGCCGACGAGCGTCGCCTGCGC
>JBLMXA010000471.1:0-2744 GCA_050257515.1 Acidobacteriota bacterium
AACCCCGTGATCTCGATCGGCCCGATCCTCGAGACCCGCGGGATCCGCGCCGCACTCGAAGCCAGCCCAGCCCCGAAGGTCGCGGTCAGCCCGCTCGTCCATGGCGAAGTGGTCAAGGGCCCGACGAGCGCGTTCCTGCAGTGGACCGGCCAGCCGGCGAGCAGCGACGGGATCGCCGGGATGTATGCGAACCTGATCGACGGGCTCGTCGCCGACGAACCCAGCGACGCGCTGCCGGTATGCACGACTGACGTCTTGATGAGCACGGCGGATGCTCGGCGACGAGTCGCAGCGGAGACCCTCGAGTTCGCGCTGACGCTCTGAGATGACGCAGACGCTCGCCGTCCTGCCGATCAAGAGCTTCACCGATGCGAAGCAGCGGCTCCAGCAGGAGCTTTCCCCAGGGCCGCGGCGCGCGCTCGCCGAGGCGATGTTCTCGGACGTCCTCGTCGCGCTGCGGCGCAGCACCGCCGTCGAGGAGATCCTCGTCATCAGTGACGACCACAACGCCCAGCAGATCGCGGGTGGATATGGCGCGACCGTGCTCGACGACGAGCAGGACGGGCACAACGCCGCCGCCGCAGTGGCGATCGGATGGGCGCTCGAGTCGGGGTGCGAGCGAGCACTGCTCGTCCCGGGCGACTGCCCGATGCTCGACCCCGTGGAGATCGACGCGCTCGTCGCGCGGGCCGCGCCGTCCCCGTCGGCCCTGATCATCCCCGACCGCCACGGGACCGGCACGAACGCATTGCTGCTGACGCCGCCGGGATCGATCACCCCCTCGTTCGGTCCCGGGAGCTGCGAGCGACACGCCTCGATCGCCGCCCATGCAGGCGTCGAGTACGAGGTCGTGCACGTGCCGTCGCTGGCGCTCGACATCGACACGCCGGAGGACCTGGCGGCACTTCAATCCGAGCTCGTCGGCCGCCGCGGCGGGGCCGCGCACACCCGCGGGATGCTCCGGCAGATGATGCGAAGCAGCTCGTGACCGCATCGGCGCCGCTCACGATCGCGGCCATCGACGGGCTGCCCGAGATCGAGCCGGGCGCCGACATCGCAGCGATCGTCGCCGCAAGCCGAAGCGACCTGCGCGACGGCGACGTGCTCGTGATCGCCCACAAGATCGTCTCGAAGGCCGAGGGCTGCGTGCGTCGCCTCAGCGGCGTCGAACCGTCGCCGCGCGCGATCGTGCTCGGACACCAACTCGACAAGGACCCCCGGCACGTGCAGGTCGTGCTCGACGAGTCAAGCGAGGTGCTGCGCGCCGAGCGCGGCGTCCTGATCGCCGTCACCCATCACGGCTTTGTCTGCGCGAACGCCGGCGTCGACGCGTCGAACGTACCCGGGGAGGACACGGTCCTCACGCTCCCGCGCGATCCCGATCGGTCGGCACGAACGCTGCGTGCGCGGCTGCACAAGCTGACCGGAGCGTCACCGGCGATCCTCATCACCGATTCCTTCGGACGAGCGTGGCGCCACGGCCAGTGCGACGTCGCGATCGGTTGCGCCGGCCTGGCGGTCCTCGAGGACTGGCGAGGACGCCGCGATGCCAACGGCCACGAGCTCCGCGCGACGTGGATCGCAATCGCCGACGAGCTCGCCGGCGCCGCCGACCTCGCGCGAGCGAAGGACGCCCGTCAGCCGGCCATTCTGATCCGCGGTGCCGAGCGACATGTCACGGCCGAGGACGGCCCGGGAGCGGCGGCGATGGTGCGCCCGGAGGCCGAGGACCTGTTCAGGTGAGGGTCTCGGGATCGGCGAGCACCGAGCTCGACCGACGTTGCACGCGCGCCTGTCGCGGCCGCGTCGCCGTAATCAGCGCGACGAGCACGAGCGCAACCCCGACGAGCTGCAGCGAGCTCGGCGCCTCGCTGAAGATCAGCGCCCCGAGCGCGACCGAGCCGACCGGCTGCACGGTCAGTAGCAGCGAGGTGAGCGCGGCCGGCAGCCGCGGCAGCGATGTCGTGATCAGCAACCAGCCGAGCACCTGCGACGTGAGCGCGAGCGTGACCAGCCAGCCGGCGCTCGGCCATGAGGGTGTGAGCTCGGCATCGCCGAGCACCAAGCCGCCGAACACGCACAGCACCGTCGCCGTCGCCGTCGCGTCGAACAGCGGACCCGCCGGGCGCCGCACATCCGCACCGCCGCGGCGCAGCAGGAGCAGGAAGCCGACGTATGCGACTCCAGCGCACAAGCCATACACAGCGCCGCGCGCAGGGTCGCGCCCATACGCGCCCTGTTCGAGTACGCCGCTGATCAACAGCACTCCGAACAGCGCGATCGGCAGCGCCGCGAGCACCTGCCGTCCCGGCTTCTCCGCCAGCACGGCCCACGCGACGAGCGGCACGAGCACGACCTGGATGTTCGCGAGCACCGTCGCCAGCCCGGCGCCGACGTCGCCGATCGACCGGTGCCACAGGATCAGGTCGACGGCGAAGAACAGGCCGGACGCGATCGCGATCCGGCGATCGTGCCACGAGCGCGCACCGAAGCGCCGGTCCTCGAGCCACGCGAACAGTCCGAGCAGCGGAAGCGCGTACGCGCAGCGGAAGATCGCCGCCGTCGAGGGCGACGCGTGGCTGAGCCGCACGAGGATGCTCGAGAACGCGATCGCGACCGCGCCGAGCACGGCGCAGATCCGCACGTTGCGTTCGTTCGCCAGCCAGCGTTCCACGACACCCAGAGTAGGCCCTGTTGATGTGCAGAACGCCACATTCGCCCGGCTCGGCGACGTGAGGGTGCGG
>JBLMXA010000472.1:0-4532 GCA_050257515.1 Acidobacteriota bacterium
CGAGCTCGCGCGCTTCACCGAGCCGCGCGGGCATGCCACCGGGCAGCGCGAACGCGTCGCCGGCGGCAAGCGGCTGGCCGTCGAGCGCCGCGGCGCCGGCGAGCACGAACCCGAAGCGCAGCTCGCCGTCGTGCGCGAGATCGGCCTCGCGGGTGACGACGCGCGCGCGCGCCAGCCCGTGCGTCGCCGCCTCGATCGCGGCGAGCGAGCGCGCGAAGCGCTGGCCGCCGTACTCGCGCTCGGCGCGCTCGTCGGGCAGCACGCGGTCGTGGTCGACGTGCGTCGGGTGCGACGCCGGCGACGCGAGCTCGATCACCTCGAGCCCGGGCGAGCTCTCGAGCACGCGGTGGCGGATGTGCGGCGGCTGCAGCACGCAGTCGCCGGGCTGCATCACGAACGGCTCGCCTTGGCCTTCGTAGACGACGCGCACCCAGCCACGATGGCAGTAGATCATCTGGAACCGGATCGCGTGATGATGGACGTAGTCCGCGACCGGCCCGCCGCCGGGGATCCGCACGTGCGACGCGATGTAGCGGCCGCCGAAGCGGCCGGGCAGCAGGTCGCGGTACTGCATGCCCGCGCGGCCGCGGTGCCAGCCGTCGCCCGCGCGCGTGATGACGAGCGACGGCGGCGCGGTGACCGCCGCGCGCGCGCCGGTGCGCTCGAGCCGCACGCGCGCGCGATCGTCCGCGAGCACGGCGATCGCCGGATCGTCGGCCGGCTCGATCGTCTCGAGCCGCAGCCCGAGCCGCTCGAACCACGCGATCGCCGCGTCGAGATCCGCGCACGCGAGGACGAGCTCGCTCACGACCTGCACCATCGCTTCGCGATGATATGCGACCTCGAGCGTCGCCGCCGACCACTTCCGATTCGAAGTGGGGAATGGTGGTTTCTCGCGGGCGCCGCAACGTCGTCGAAGAAGTAGGTTGCGTGCCGACGAATCGCGGGTGGCCTGCAGTACAGTATTCAAGGATGGACGGCAAGCTCGGCACGTTCGGGGGAGTGTTCACGCCGTCGCTGCTCACGATCCTCGGCGTGATCATGTACCTCCGCATGCCGTGGCTGATCGGCACGGCGGGGCTCTACCAGATGCTCGCGATCATGGTCGCGGCGCACGTGGTGTCGGTGGCGTGCGGCCTCGCCGTGTCGTCGATCGCGACCGACAAGAAGGTCGGCGTCGGCGGCTCGTACTACATCCTGTCGCGCAGCTTCGGCCTGCCGATCGGCGGCGCGATCGGGCTCGCGCTGTTCGTCGGGCTGTCGTTCAGCATCAGCCTGCACATCGTCGGGTTCTGCGAGAGCATGCTCTCGGCGCTCGACATCCCGGCGAGCGCGAATGCGATCCGCGTGTGCGGCACGATCACGCTGCTCGCGCTGACCGCGCTGATCTTCATCAGCACGTCGCTCGCGATCAAGACGCAGTACGCGATCCTCGTGATGATCGCGGCGTCGCTCGTCGTCGTGTTCCTCGGCGCGCGCGGCGGGCACGCCGGGCACGCCGGGCACACCGAGCCGGTGCTCGCGACGTCCAAGAACGCGCCCGGGTTCGGCACGCTGTTCGGCATCTTCTTTCCCGCGACGACGGGGTTCATGGCCGGCGTCAACATGTCGGGCGACCTCCGCGATCCCAAGGGCTCGATCCCGAAGGGCACGATGGCGGCGATCGGCGTGGCCGCGGTCGTGTACGTCGTGCTCGCGGTGTTCCTGGCCATGCGCGTCGATCGTGCCGCGCTCCAGAACGATCCCGAGGTGCTCCAGCACATCGCGCTGTCGGGCCCGGTGGTGGTGGCCGGCATCTGGGGCGCGAGCCTGTCCTCGGCGCTCGGTGCGATCCTCGGCGCCCCGCGCATCCTGCAGGCGCTGTCGGTCGATCGCATCACGCCGCGCGTGTTCGCGGCGGGGCGGGGCGCGAGCAACGAGCCGCGCAACGCGCTGATCCTCGCGTTCGCGATCGGCGAGATCGGAATCCTGATCGCGCAGCTCGATCTGATCGCGCGTGTCGTGTCGACGGTGTTCCTCGCGCTCTACGGCGCGATCAGCCTGACGTGCGCGGTCGAGAGCTGGGCGAACCCCGACTTCCGCCCCAAGTTTCGCATCCCCAAGCTCGTCGGCTTGATCGGCGCGGGCTCGGCGCTCGTGCTGATGATCCAGCTCGATCTGCTGGCGACCGCGGGCGCCGCGGCGCTGTTGCTCGGACTCTACGGCTACCTGCAGCGCCGCCAGCTCCGGCTCGAGGGCGGCGGAACCTGGGAGGGCATCTGGTCGACGATCGTGCGCGCCGGCCTCCACCGCCTGAGCCGCGCGCGCTCCGATCAGGGCAGCTGGCGTCCCAACGTCATGCTGTTCGACGATGCCGACGCCGACGCTCACGCGCCGATCCGCGCGTTCGCGGTGACGCTCGCGTCGAGCAATGGCATGGTCAGCGACTTCGCGCTCGTCCCGCGCGGCACGACGCGCGCCGGCGACGTGGGCCCGGCGGCACAGCTCGGCGTGTTCGACGTCAGCGTGCCGACCACCGACCCGCTCGATACCGCCGCGACGATGTGCCGCTACCACGGCTTCACCGGCGTGCCGCCGAACACGTTGCTCGTGCCGTGGCGCCAGCACGCCGTGGCGGACAAGTTCCTCCACCTGCTCGAGGCCGCCGAAGATCGCGATCTCAACGTGCTGCTGTTCGAGGAGGCGCGCAGCCCGCGCCGCGCCGATCGGCCGCGCATCGATCTGTGGTGGGCGCCCGAGGCGGGCAACCTCGCGCTCGGGATCGCGCTCGTCCGGTTCATCACGCGCGCGCCGGAATGGGAGCGCGCGAACCTGACGGTGCTGATCGTCGGAGACGGCGGCGACGGCGACGCGCTGCTGCGCGCGAAGGCGGTGCGGTTTCTCGACGGGGCACGCGTCGACGCGCGCGTGCGCGTGGTCGTGCGGCCCTCGGGCGAAGCGCTCCACGACCTCGTGTGCAACGAGTCTCGACCCGCGGATCTGCTGCTGGTCGGGCTTCCCGAGCGCCCCGACAAGACCGAGCTCGCGCGCCTCGGCCGGGTCGCCGCGCTGCCGGGCGGGGTCGTGTTCCTGCGCGCGAGCGGTGCGTTCCCCGACGTGCTCGGCGTGCGTGCGAGCCGCGCGGCCGCCGCGCCGCACGAGGCGAGCTCGCCGCAGCCGCGCGCCGCGGAGGAGCGCGAGCTCGACGCGCCGGTCCTGCCGGCTCACCCCGAGCTCGCGGCTGCGGTCACCGCCGTGCTCGCGCACCAGACCGCGCAGCTCGCGACGTTTCAGGACCGCGTGGCGTCGGCCGCGCGCCCGTATCTCGAGCTGTGCGACACCGCGCGCGAGCTCGTCGTGCGCCGCGCGGAAGCGCTGTCGGAGGCCGCGCGCGAGCCCAATCCAGCGCGCCGGCGGCGGCTCGCGAACCGGGCGACCGGCGCGTTCGCGACCGAGGCGAACAGCGCGCTCGAACGGCTCGCCGACGAAGAGGTGGCAGCGCAGGCGACCGTGCTCGTCGAGCAGCTCGCGGCGGTCGCCGCGCCGGCGGCCGCGCTGCCCGAGAGCGTGCCGGCGCTGCTGCGCATCGAGCGCCCGCGCAGCGATTTCCGCCCCGCTCCCGGCGATAGCCGCGCGCTGCGCCGGTGGAAGCGTCGCCGCCGCTGGACTCACCCTCTGAGCCGCAAGATCGCGCAGACGATCCCGATCGGAAAGCTCGTCGGGCGCATGTACGAGCGCATCGTGAGCGACGAGGTCACGCGCGTCATCGATCGGTTCCGCACCGCCACCCACGACCTGTCGGCCGAGCTCGGGCGGGTGCTCGCGACGACGGAGTGGAGCGCGCACGCGCACCTCGCATCGGCGACGCTGCACGACGCCGACGCCGTGATCGCGCGCCTGCACGACGACCGGGCGGCCGCGGTCCGCCGGCTCGACGGGATCCGCGAGAACACGCGCCAGCGGTTTGCCGAGCATCAAGTCGCGCTGCGCTCGTCGGTGTACTCGGCCGTGCGCCGGCTGTCGCAGGACCTCGATCGCGTCGACGCGCCGGTGATCGCGAACGCGCCGGTGCCGCGGCACACCCAGGAAGCGGCGGCGATCGCCGCCCAGCCCGCCTCGATCGAGCTGTGGCGCGATCGCGAGCTCCTGGTCTTGCACAACATCCGGATCGCGGTGGGCATCGCGCGCTTCTTCGATCGGCTCACCGTCACCAGCACGCGCCACGTCGAGGAGCTCGCGTCGGGGCTGCGCGGGTCGGGCCTGCGCGCGTGCCTCGAGCTGCGCGCCGTGCTCGCCGCGCGCGACGGCGCCGGACCGGTCGCCGAGCTTCACGAGGAGCTGCCCTACGAGCCCAACCCCGTGGTCGCCCGGTTCGCGCAAGCGGTCGCGGCCGCGACCGGCGAGCTGCCCGAGAACGAGGTGCTGCTCACGAACGAGGCGCTCGCCGCGCTCGTACGCGGCGATCAGACGAGCGACACCGTCTCCGTGCCGGTGCGCAGCGCGGTCCAGAGCATCGTCGAGACCGAGCTCATCACGCGCCTCGGCGCCGAGGC
>JBLMXA010000473.1:0-9189 GCA_050257515.1 Acidobacteriota bacterium
ACGACGGCACCGACTGCACGCTGCACACGCCGGCCCCCGTGCCGCCGGGCCGCGCCGGCGCGGCGATGGCCTTCGACGCGAACATCGGCCACGTGATCATGTTCGGCGGCGCCGAGGCATCGGGAGGTGGCTCGACGGTGGCCGAGACGTGGGTGTGGGACGGCACGAACTGGACCCAGCTCGCGCCGGCGACCAGCCCCGGCAATCGCGGCGGCGCGCGCATGGCGTTCGACTCGGCGCACAAGTACGTGCTGATGTACGGCGGCCAGCCCGCGAGTGGCACGGCCGACAACCACGTGTGGGCGTGGAGCGGCTCGAACTGGAGCGATCTCGGCACGTCGACGGGCCCGGCGACGGGCTGGGACGTCAGCAGCCTGACGTTCGACGCCAACGTCGGCAAGATCGTCGCGTGGGATGGCACGGCGGGCACGACCTACGAGTGGTCGGGCTCGGCGTGGACCGCGGTGGCGGCGGCCACGCCGACGACGACGCGCAGCTACCTCACGATGACCTACGACGCGGTCCGCAAGCAGGTGGTGCTGTTCGGCGGCGGCACGTCGACCGGGTTCCCGGGGTTCGGCATCAGCGGCTACGCCGATACGTGGGTGCGCAGCGGCTCGACCGCGTGGACCCAGCCGGCGGCGTTCAGCGAGCCGCCCGCGCGCTTCCGCGCGGCCGCGGTCTACGATCCGCTGCGCCGCCGCACCGTGCTGTTCGGCGGTCAGGGCGCGAGCGGCGCGCTCAACGATACGTGGGAGTGGGACGGCCGGAAGTGGACGAGCGTCGCCGCGACCACCCCGCCCGCGCCGCGCGGCAGCCACTTCCTCGACTACGACACGAGCGCGAGGACCGTGCGCCTCTACGGCGGCGATGACGGCACGAGCTTCTACACCGACGTCCAGAACTACAGCGGCGCGGGCTGGGCGGCGCAGGCCTCGGCCGGCCGCGCGCAGACCTCGGGCTCGACGATGTCGTACCACGCGGGCTCGAACAGCCTCGTCACGTTCGGCGGCAAGCTCGTGTCGACCGGCGCGGTGACGAACCAGATGTGGTCGTGGGCCGGCAGCTGGGCGCAGAACAACCCGACGCTGCCGACCGCGCGGTTCGACACCGCGACCGCGTACGACCGCGCCCGCAACCGCACCGTGATCTACAGCGGCAACCCCGGCAACGGCGGCACGCTGACCGACCTCTGGGAATGGAGCGGCACGGCGTGGAGCTCGGTCGGGTTCAGCGGCGGCCCCGGCGCGCGCGCCGGCCATCGCCTCGTCTACAACCCCGACGCGCAGAAGGTCGTCGTGTTCGGCAGCGCGAACAGCACGCTCACCGAGGACGTGTGGGAGTGGAACGGCTCGATCTGGCACCAGCCGGCGCTCGTCGGCACGGTGACGCCGAAGTACCAGACGTCGCTCGCGTACGACGCCGCCCACCACTCGCTCGTCGCGTTCTCCGGCCGCGACGCGACGCTGTCGCCGACCACCGGCACCGCGATCATCCAGTACGTCGCGAACGGCCCGGTCGAGACCTGCACGTCCGCGCAGATCGACTACGACAACGACGGGCTCGCCGGCTGCGCCGACGACGAGTGCTGGTCGGTGTGCAACCCGCTGTGCCCGCCCGGCGTGACCTGCCCGGCCGGCGTGCCCAAGTGCGGCGACGGCACGTGCCAGACCGGCTTCGAGGACTGCAACATCTGCCCCGCCGACTGCGGCGCGTGCACCGGCACGTGCGGCGACTTCCACTGCGACTCCGGCGAGACCCACTCGACGTGTCCGAACGACTGCTGATGCGCCACCTCGTCTACATCGTGTTCGTCGTGCTCGCGGCCTGCGTGTCGCCGACGCTCGTCCACTGTCCGGACGTCGACTGTCCGGAGGGCAAGCTGTGCGACGGCCAGGGCGGCTGCGCGTCGCCGCAGCAGCTCACCGCGTGCGACGGCCAGCAGACGGGCGACATGTGCACGTACCTCGATCCGACGGGCCAGCCCGTCGACGGCGAGTGCGTGAACATGGTGTGCGAGCCGGTCGGCTGCGGCAACGGGGTCGTCACGCCCGAGGAGGCGTGCGACGACGGCAACAACGTGTCGGGCGACGGCTGCTCGGCCGACTGCAAGTCGGACGAGACGTGCGGCAACTCGTACGTCGACGTCGCGGTCGGCGAGGAGTGCGATCTCGGCGCGAACAACATGGACGGCGGCGCGTGCGAGTCGAACTGCAAGCTCCCGCGCTGCGGCAACGGCGTGCTCGACACGCAGCTGCACGAGCAGTGCGACGACGGCGCGAACAACTCCGATCTGCCCGGCGGGCACTGCCGCACGGACTGCCAGCTGTCGCGCTGCGGCGACGGCGTCCTCGACACCGCGCAAGGCGAGCTGTGCGACGACGGCAACAACATCTCCGGCGACGGCTGCTCGGCGGACTGCAAGTCGCTCGAGACATGCGGCAACGGCTACGTCGACATCGTCAAGGGCGAGCAGTGCGACCAGGGCACGCAGAACTCCGACGCGCCCGATGCGCCGTGCCGCGCCGACTGCAAGTTCCAGCGCTGCGGCGACGGCATCCTCGACGTCATGCATGGCGAGGCGTGCGACGCCGGCGCGCTCAACTCGAACACGCCGGGCGCGCCGTGCCGCACGAACTGCGTGCTGCCGCGCTGCGGCGACGGCGTTCTCGATCCCGGCGAGGTGTGCGACGACGGCAACAACGTCTCGGGCGACGGCTGCTCGGGCGACTGCAAGTCGCTCGAGACCTGCGGCAACAGCATCATCGACCTCGCGAACGGCGAGCAGTGCGACAACGGCAGCGCGAACTCGAACGCGCCGAACGCCGCGTGCCGCACGAACTGCCACCTCCAGGAGTGCGGCGACGCGATCGTCGACAACCTGCTGGGCGAGCTGTGCGATCTCGGCATCAACAACTCGAACACGCCCGACGCGGCGTGCCGCATCAACTGCCTGCCGCAGCGCTGCGGCGACGGCGTGATCGACACCGGCCACGGCGAGGTGTGCGACGACGGCAACACGACCTCGGGCGACGGCTGCTCGAGCGACTGCAAGTCGCTCGAGACCTGCGGCAACGGCTATCTCGATGTCGTCAAGGGCGAGCAGTGCGACGCCGGCACGATGAACGCGAACACGGCGAACGCGCCGTGCCGCACGAACTGCGTGCTGCCGAAGTGCGGCGACGGCATCGTCGACAACATCACGCTCGGCGAGGTGTGCGACGCCGGCGCGATGAACTCGAACTTGCCGAACGCGGCGTGCCGCACGAACTGCCTGCCGGCGCGCTGCGGCGACGGCATCGGCGACACCCTCGCCGGCGAGGTGTGCGACGACGGCAACACGACGTCGGGCGACGGTTGCTCCGCGGACTGCAAGTCGACCGAGGTGTGCGGCAACAGCATCGTCGACACCGCGAAGGGCGAGCAGTGCGACATGGGCACGAACAACTCGAACGCGCCGAACGCGGCGTGCCGCACGAACTGCCAGCTCCAGAAGTGCGGCGACTCGATCGTCGACAACCTGCTCGGCGAGCTGTGCGACCTGGGCGCCTCGAACTCGAACCTGCCCAATGCGACCTGCCGCACCAACTGCCTGCCGCAGCGCTGCGGCGACAGCATCCTCGACAACACGAAGGGCGAGGTGTGCGACGACGGCAACACGACGTCCGGCGACGGCTGCTCGGCCGACTGCAAGTCGAACGAGACGTGCGGCAACGGCTACGTCGACGTCGTCAAGGGCGAGCAGTGCGACAACGGCGGCCTCAACTCGAACGCGCCGAACGCGACCTGCCGCACGACCTGCCAGCGCCAGGAGTGCGGCGACTCGATCGTCGACACCGCGTTCGGCGAGGCGTGCGATCTCGGCGCGTCGAACTCCAACTCGCCGAACGCGACCTGCCGCACGAACTGCCAGCCGCAGCGGTGTGGCGACGGCATCCTCGACAACACGAAGGGCGAGGTGTGCGACGACGGCAACAACACCTCGGGCGACGGTTGCTCCGCGGACTGCAAGTCGAACGAGACGTGTGGCAACGGCATCGTCGACACCGCGAAGGGCGAGCAGTGCGACGCCGGCGCGAACAACTCGAACGCGCCGAACGCGCCGTGCCGGACGAACTGCCAGCTGCCGAAGTGCGGCGACGGCATCATCGACACCGCGCGCGGCGAGATCTGCGACGCGGGCGCGTTCAACTCGATGCTGCCGAACGCGGCGTGCCGGCCGACGTGCGTGCCGCCGACCTGTGGCGACGGCGTGACCGACACCACGCTCGGCGAGGTGTGCGACGACGGCAACACGGTCTCCGGCGACGGCTGCGCGAGCAACTGCAAGTCGAACGAGACGTGCGGCAACGGCGTCGTCGACTTCGTCGTCGGCGAGCTGTGCGACGACGGCAACACCCGACCGTACGACGGCTGCAGCGGCTGCAAGCCCGAGATCGCGTCGGCGTACACGCCGGGCGACGCGCCCACGGCGCGCGACTCCGAGGTGCTCGTCTACGACGGCGGGCGCCAGCGCATCGTCATGTTCGGCGGCCGCAGCGGCTCGAGCTCGCTCGACGACACGTGGGAGTGGGACGGCGTGAGCTGGAAGGTGCTGATCCCGACGCACACGCCGTCGCCGCGCTACGACGCGGGCGCGGCCTACGACGCGATCCGTCACCGCGTCGTGGTGTTCGGCGGCACGACGACGAGCGGCGTCGTCAACGACACGTGGGAGTGGGACGGCGTCGACTGGAAGCCGTTCTCGCCGGCGACCAGCCCGACCGCGCGCGCCGGCGCGGCGATGTCGTTCGACGCCAACCGCGGCCACGTGATCCTGTTCGGCGGCACCGACGGCACGACCGCGAACCAGGAGACGTGGGAGTGGACGGGCACGACCTGGAACCCGCTCGCGCCGGCGACGAAGCCCGGGGCTCGCTACGGCGCTCGCATGGCGTTCGACTCGGCCGCCACCCACGACTACGTCGTGATGGTCGGCGGCTCGAGCGGCGACACGCACACGTGGACGTTCGACGGCACGAACTGGACCGACAAGGGGTCGACGTCGGGCCCGTCGACGGGCGCCGACGCGAACGCGATGGCGTTCGACGCGAACCTCGGCGCGCTCGTGCTGTGGGGTGGCGTCGCGAGCGCCACGTACACGTGGAGCGGCACGGCGTGGACGTCGAACACGAGCGCGACGCCGACGGCGCGCACGAACATCGTCGCGACGTACGACGCGATCCGCAAGCAGGTGATGGTGTTCGGCGGCAACAGCGGCGGACCGCTGTCCGACACGTGGCTCCGCACCGGCACCGCGTGGGCGCAGCCCGCGGCGTTCGGGCAGCCGAACGCGCGCATGCGCGGCGCGATGGGCTACGACCCGCTGCGCCACCGCATCGTGCTGTTCGGCGGCCAGACCGTCGGCCTCAACCGCCGCGACAACGCCGCGAACATCATGTCGAACGACACGTGGGAGTGGGACGGCCACAAGTGGGCGTCGGTCTCGACGACCGGCACGCCGTCGCAGCGCGGCGGCGCGTACTTCGACTACGACACCACCGCGCGCCAGCTGCGGCTCTACGGCGGCGACGCGATCACCCAGCAGGGCGCGCTCCTCAACCAGCAGGTCTACACCGACGTGTTCTCGTTCAACGGCAGCGCGTACACGAACAACTCGACGACCGGCCGCGCGACCGCGCGCGCGGCGGGCATGGCGTACGACGTCGCGAACAACCTGCTGGTGACGTTCTCCGGCGCGACGCTCGACACCGCGTGCGGCAACACCTGCTACGCCGGCACCGGCACCGGCGACACGTGGACGTGGAGCACGACGGCGGGCTGGAAGCAGGCGTCCGGCACGATGCCGCCGGGCCGCCGCAACAGCGCGATCGCGTACGACCCGGTGCGCAAGCGCACCGTCGCGTTCGCGGGCATCACGCCGCCGAACGGCCAGTCGGTGAGCGACACGTGGGAGTGGAACGGCAGCGCGTGGGCGGCGATGAATCCGTCGCAGGCGCCGCCGGCTCGCAGCGGCTTCGCGATCTTCTACAACCCCGACACGTCGACCGAGGTCGTGTTCGGCTCGCCGATCTTCGGCCTGTCCGGCGGCGAGGACCTGTGGGACTGGAACGGCAGCGTGTGGACGCAGCGCGTCCTGCAGTCCACGATCCAGACGCGCTACCACCGGTCGACCGCCTATGACGCGGCGAACCACGAGGTCGTGACGTTCGGCGGCCGCATCACCGATCAGACCAACACCGTCGTGCAGGGCACGATGCTGATCCAGCTCCACCCGAACGCGACGGCCGAGTCCTGCACGTCGGCCCAGGTCGACTACGACAACGACGGCAAGGCGGGCTGCGCCGACGACGAGTGCTGGCCGCAGTG
The DNA here is from genome assembly GCA_050257515.1 of Acidobacteriota bacterium. Taxonomy (GTDB): domain Bacteria; phylum Myxococcota_A; class Polyangia; order Haliangiales; family Haliangiaceae; genus JABFXX01. The sequence continues at coordinate 6,370 of JBLMXA010000473.1, forward strand.
CACTCCGCTGTGCCCGCCGGCGCTCAACGCCGCGGGGCTGTGCCCGTCCGGCGCCCCCAAGTGCGGCGACGGCACGTGCACGCCGAGCTTCGAGGACTGCAACCTGTGCCCGACCGACTGCGGCGCCTGTGCGGGCAAGTGCGGCGACTTCCACTGCGACTCCGGCGAGACGCACACGAGCTGCCCGAACGACTGCTAGCGGCCCTACATGTAGGGCGGCTCCCGCGCCGCATCGGTGGAGGAGCCGGGTGTTACAATAGACAGCGAAACGTGGCGGATACGCCGGAACACGGGCTGCGCCAGGCGGCGACCATGGAGGACGTCGAGGCGCCGGACGACGACTCGTCCACCAACGTCACGGCGCCGCCGCGGCCGACGCGCACGTCGCTCAAGCGCCGCATCACGCGGCCGACGTTCCTGATCGATCTCAGCGAGGGCGCGCCGGTCGGCGAGTACGAGATCCAGGCGCAGATCGGCGAGGGCGCGATGGGCACCGTGTTCTCCGCGGTGCACCCGCTGATCGGCAAGAAGGTCGCGATCAAGGTGCTGAAGCCGGAGCTGTGCGCCGATCAGAGGCAGCTCGATCGGTTCGTCCACGAGGCGCAGGCGGTCAACCAGATCGGCCACCCGAACATCGTCGACGTGTTCTCGCTCGGCGAGCTGCCCGACGGCCGCGCGTACATGGTGATGGAGTGGTTGCGCGGCGAGGATCTCAGGTCGCGCCTCGCGCGTGGCCCGATGGCCGTGCACGACGCGTGCGACATCCTCGACGGCATCGCGCGCGCGCTCGACGCCGCGCACGCCAAGCAGATCGTCCACCGCGACCTCAAACCGGACAACGTGTTCCTCCATCGCGTCGACGACGGGCCGGTGATGGTGAAGCTGCTCGACTTCGGCATCGCCAAGCTCGTCAAGCAGTCGCCGGGCACCGAGAAGACGCAGACCGGCAACATGCTCGGCACGCCGAAGTACATCTCACCCGAGCAGGCGCGCGGCATCAGCGTCGATCACCGCTCCGACATCTACTCGCTCGGCGTGATGGCGTACGAGATGCTCGCCGGCCGCTGCCCGTTCCAGGGCGAGACCGCGATGGACATCGTGGTCAAGCACCTGTCGGAGGCGGCGCCGCCGCTGTCGCAGTTCGCGAAGGTGCCCAAGGCGCTCGAGAGCTGCGTGATGCGCATGCTCGCGAAGGATCCGATCGAGCGGCCGAGCCTCGAGGAGGTGCGGATGATCCTGCACGATCCTCAGCGGCGGATGACGACGCCGCTGCCGGCGCGCGGGATGTCCGCGGTCACGCCCGTGCCGATCCGGCTGCGGCCGCGGTGGCCGTTCGTCGCGCTCGGCATCGCCGGCGCGCTCGGCATCGGGGTCGTCAGCTGGAAGCTCGTCGGCGCCGCGAAGCAAGAGCCCGCCGCGGTCGCGGCGCCAGCTCCCGAGGTCGCGCCGGCCCCGGCGCCGGCGCCGGCGCCGCCCGCGCCGGCCCCGGTGCCCCCGCCCGCACCGCCCGCGCGCGCGACGCTCGAGGTCGACGTGTCGGGCTCGCGCGACTCGGTGATCCTCATCGATGGCAAGGAGTGGGGGCGCGGCGCGTCGATCAAGGTCGAGCTCGATCCCGGGTCCCACGACGTGCTCGTCCGGCCGCAGGGCCGCGCGCCGGTGACCCAGCACGTCGAGCTCGCGCCGGGCCAGGTCGCGTCGGTCGCGATCGTCGTGCCCGCCGCGCCGCCGCCGCGCACCGTCGTGCGCCAGCTGCCGTCCAAACCGTCGCTGCCGGCGAGGGCTCGTCACGATGACGACGAGCTGCTCGCGCCCAAGCACCACTGAGCCGCGTGGAAAGGCATTTTTGGCCGCGCCGGCGGGTTATCTTTCCGGCGGATGGCCGACGGCGCCCACAGCGATGACGAGCTCGCACGGACGGCGACGGCCCCCGGCTCGGCCCCGGCTGCGCCCGCGCCGGAGCTCGGCACGACGCTCGGCCGCTACCGGCTCGAGCGCACGCTCGGCGAGGGTGGCATGGGCGTGGTCCACGCCGCGTTCGATCCCGATCTCGAGCGGCGAGTCGCGCTCAAGGTGCTGCGCGCGAGCGACGGCGACGAGGCGAACAAGCGGCTGCTGCGCGAGGCACGCGCGATGGCGCGGCTCACCCACGCGAACGTCGTCACCGTGCACGAGGTCGGCTCGGCGAACGGCCGCGACTACGTCGCGATGGAGCTGATCGACGGCGGCACGCTCGCCGACTGGCTGCGCGGCGAGAAGCGCACGCCCGACGAGATCGTCGCCGCGTTCGTCGCCGCGGGCCGCGGGCTCGCCGCCGCGCACGCCGCGGGGCTCGTGCACCGCGACTTCAAGCCGCACAACGTGCTGCGCCGGCGCGACGGCCGCGTGTGCGTCACCGATTTCGGGCTCGCGCGCGGGGTCGACGCGCTGCCGAGCGCGCTCGAGGCGACGATGCGGCTGACCACGCCCGCGGAGAACACGCCGAGCCCGCTGTCGGGGCTGACCGCCACCGGCTCGGTGCTCGGCACGCCGGCGTACATGGCACCGGAGCAGTGGGCGGGCGGGACGATCGGGCCGGCGGCGGACCAGTTCGGGTTCTGCGTCGCGCTGTGGGAGGCGCTGACCGGCGAGCGTCCGTTCAGCGGCGCGACGATCGAGGAGCTCAAGCGCGAGGTCCGGCGCGGCCCCGAGAAGCTCGACGCCTCGAAGCTGCCGCGCTGGCTGCGGCGCGTGCTCGTGCGCGGGCTCGATCCCGATCCCGACGAGCGCTGGCCCAGCATGGACGCGCTGCTCGTTGCGCTCTCGCGCGGTCGCAGGCCG
>JBLMXA010000474.1:0-5510 GCA_050257515.1 Acidobacteriota bacterium
GAGAGGTCCGACACCGTAACGCCGACGTCGTCGAGCTGCTGCCCGGTGTCGCGCGATCGCACGACGATCTGGAACGGCTCCCACTCGCCGCGTGCCGCTTCCAGCGCCACCTGGTCGGCCGAGCCGTGTGCGGGTTCGCGCTGCGCATCGGGCATCAGCTTGCGCGTGGCGCGCTCCGCCCAGGCGTCGATCCGTCCGGGGGGCGCATCGGAGCAGGCCGGCAGGCAGACGATCACCACTCGTCGTCGATCGAGCCTTGACGAGTTCCGCTATCGTGCCAACCTGAAATCTTTCGCCCAAGGAGTACCGCTCGATGCAGTCGATCGCTTCCGTTCGTCTCTGTACCCTCGTCGTCGCACTGGCTCCGCTGCTCGGTGCTCCGGCGCGCGCCGAGCAAGCACCAGCCGCGAAGCCGTCGGCCGCCAAGCGCGAGGTCGTCAAGTCAGGCTCCTACGTCCTCGAGCTACCGCTCGGGCTGCAGGCCGACGCGGCCTTCGTGCCCGAGGGCAACCCGCTCTCGAAGGAGAAGATCGAGCTCGGCCGGATGCTCTACTTCGACCCGCGGCTGTCGCGCGACGGCACCCTCGCGTGCGCCGGCTGCCACAACCCGTATCACGGCTTCGCCGATCCCGATCCGACGTCGCGCGGCGTCGGCCTGAAGCTCGGCGCGCGCAACAGCCCGACGGTCATCAACCGCCTGTTCTCCGCCGAGCAGTTCTGGGACGGGCGCGCCAAGGACCTCGAGGAGCAGGCACACGGCCCCCTCCTGAACCCCGTCGAGATGGCGATGCCGTCGCACGACGAGGTGGTGGCTTCGTGCAAGAAGGTCGAGGCCTACAAGCCGCTCTTCAAGGCCGCCTTCGGAAGCGACGAGATCACGATGCCGCGCATCGCGCAGGCGATCGCGACGTACGAGCGCACGGTGGTGTCGGGCAACAGCCCTTACGATCGCTACCAGGCCGGCGACAAGGACGCGCTGAGCGCGAGCCAGGTGCGCGGCCTCGCACTCTTCGCGGGCAAGGCCAACTGCGTGACCTGCCACGTCTCGTTCAACTTCACCGACGAGAACTACCACAACCTCGGCGTCGGCTGGGATCCCACGAAGAAGGAGCTCAAGGACCTCGGCCGCTACGAGGTCACCAAGCGCGATGCCGACAAGGGCGCATTCAAAACCCCGACCCTGCGCAACATCGTCGAGACCGCGCCCTACATGCACGACGGCTCCGAGGCGACGCTGCGCGACGTGATCGAGCTCTACGATCGCGGCGGCAACGCGAACCCGTACCTCTCGCCGAAGATCAAGCCGCTCCACCTGACCGCGGCGGAGAAGGAGGACCTGCTGGCCTTCCTGCTCGCGCTGACCGGCGACGTGAACAACCTCGAGCCGCCGGCGCATCTGCCGGGTCGCTGAGCCGCGCGTTCCGCGCGCCCGGCCCAGGCGGGCTCGCGCAGGTCAAGACAACGTTCACCGCGCGTCCCGCGGTGCGATCGGAGCCCGACGTCGCGAACGGGCGCCCGGCGACCTCGCGACCTCGTCCTTGCGATGCGCGACGCTGACGGTGAAGGCGAAGCCGGTCCGGCGGCGGAAATCCAGGTTGTGGGCGCGCGCGCAACGCATCTATGTTGCGCCGATGCAGACGACGCGCGCCCTGTACCGGGTCGTAGCGGCCTCGCTCCTCCTTCTCCTCGTCGCAGCCGCGCCGGCGCACGCAGGCGACCTGGTCGAGCTCGACCTCTCGTCGCCGCTCGTCGACACGAGCGCACCGGGCGGCACCGTGACGAACGGCCCGCGACCGCTCTACTGCTACGTGCGCCTCCCGGACGGCTACGACCAGTACAGAGGACGTCGCTACCCGGTCCTCTGGCTGCTGCACGGCGCCAACGGCGACGCGACGCGCTGGGATCTCGACGACTTCGCGGGCCTGAACGCGATCCTCGTGATGCCCGAGGGCGGCGTCCTCGGGATGTACATGGACTGGTACAACGACGGCGCGTTCGGCACGCCGCAGTGGGCGACGTACCAGCTCGAGTACGTCCGCAGCGAGATCGAGAAGCGCTTCAGGATCCTTCCCGGACGTCGCTGGCACGCGATCGCCGGCATCTCGATGGGCGGTCAGGGCGCCCTGCGCTTCGCGTCGCTGCTCCCGGGCTACTTCGGGTCGGTGGCCGGCTGGTCGCCGGCCTTCGCGAACACCCAGGCGCCGGAGGCGGTGTTCGGGATCCCCGCCGTCACCGGGCTCGCGTACGAGCAGATCTTCGGCCCGGCAGACGGCGCCTACGCGACCGGCATGAGCCCGTTCGCGCTGGCCGCGAACATGGCGCACACCCGCGTCTACCTGCTGTCCGGCGACGGCAGCAACTGCCCGGGCGATCCGGTGACCGCGACCTTCGACCTCGACGTCATCACCGAGAAGGCCATCCGCCACCAGCAGGCCCCCTACGCGGCGGAGCTGCGCGCGGCGGGTGCCGACGTCACGACGCGCGCGCCGTGCGGCGTGCACACGTTCGGCGTGTGGACGCGCGCGATCGCCGACGTGCGCGCGACGTGGGGCTTCTTCGCACCGGTCGCCGAGCACCCGCGGCAGTGGACCTACCGCACCGCGGCCCGCTCGGGCGAGATGTGGGGACTCGACTTCCGCTTCGCCGAGCAACCCGCCGAGCTCGCCGAGTTCACGCGCGACGGCACGAGGCTCTTCGCCACCGGCACCGGCACCGTCACGATCACCGGTGCACGCGGGTGCCGCTTCACGGCCGAGCTGCCGTTCGCGCGCCGTCTCCCGGCCGGCTGCTGAGCGTCGCCGCCGCGGGGCGCCGCACGCGGACGGCCGTCCGCCAGATCTCCAGCGCGCCCCGGGCCACGCGGCCGTCGCTGCGACGGGGCGCGACCGTTCACGGCTGGTCCGCGATCACCGTGCACACGACGTGGCGCTCGGGGCGCGGTCCGTCGAACTCGCAGAAGAAGATCCCCTGCCAGCGCGACAGGCAGCCCGCCGTCAACCACTGGAACGCTCTCCGACGGACCGACGAGACCGGCGCGGCGGTACGCCAAGGGCCTCCCGGAACGGTCACAGATCATCAGACGACTGGGGCTTCGTCCGTCGCCAACTCCACGCGCACGGCCGGGACGAGGTCAAGCGGACGCCGGTGACGACAGTTCCAGAGAAGTCTCCGCTCGGAGGACGCTCACTGTCCTTGCGCGCGTTCTTGAGCCGAACTCACGTCAACTTCAAGGGTACGCCAAACCGCAGCTTCCTGCGGAAGATGTCCCCATTCGACCGTGAGGCTATGGACAAGGAAGCGAATGAAGCGGTCGAGCTGGCGGAGGAGACCGATGGATGGGTTGGACGGTACACGGTATTCCCCAACTATCGGGAGGGCGCATCGCTTACCGTGACGCGCGACTTCTTCGGCTCGGCGGAGTGCCGCGCTGCGGTGCGCTCAATCTATGACCGAATCTCTCGCAGCCTGCTCACAGAGCTCGAGCAGCTCGGCTTCGATATTTCTGCGTATCGCGACGACAAGGGCCGGTGGAGCATCAACACCGACAAGATCGAACAGCTTGTTGTCGGGGAGCGCATCACCATCGCGGCCGACAATCGGCGAAAGGCCACCGAGACCAACGCTGCCAAACCTGCCGAGCCCGCGGTGACTCATGCGTGACGTCGTCATCAACGCGAGAACCATCAAGACCGTCGTGAACGCCGAGGCGGTCACGATCACGGACGCACGTGTCGCAGATCAGGCGAGTCGACTTCGAGAGGGGGTCTTCGTCAGCTATAGCCATGAGGATTCCAGTTTTGCATTTCGACTTCAGGATGAATTGACCCGACGAAGCATTAGATCATGGATAGATCGATCCATGCGCATCGGCGACCAGATTGCGGACGCAGTCCACGATGAGTTGCGGAAGTCCGCTCGAGTGATCGTGTGCTGGTCGCAACACGCCGCCGCCAGTGAGTGGGTGAAGCGCGAGCTGGGAATCACTCTCGCCGCGGAGCGCGCCGAGACAATTCATTTGCTGATTCCGGTTGATCTTGACGGCTCTCTATTGGCCGACCCGCAAACTGACCTCACGCGAGAACTTCGAGCTCGCTTGACGGCTCAATGCGTCGGATGGGAGCAAGATGACGCCATCTTCGAGCGCGAACTGCAGCGTATCGCGCTCGCATGTCTCGGGAAGTAGCGCGTCGACCGGCGTCGCCCTCGACGCTACCGCGCGCGCACCAGCGCGTCGCCGAGGAACTGCTCGATCTCGCCGTGGATCGCGACGATCGGGTTGGTGATCGGCAGCTCCGCGCCGCGCAGCCGGAACGGCGGCACTGCAGGCGGCTCGTAGCGCGAGCTCTGCTCGAGCACCTCGAGCATGCCGTGCGCGGCGGGGTCGTAGCGCGTGACGCGCGCCACGCCGCTCGCGGCCACCATCGACGCGGTGGCGAGCGTCGCCGCGACCTCGTCGGTCGCGGCGACCTGGAAGAGGATCTCGGGCGCCGCACCGGTCGGCACGCGGTCGAGCGCCAGGTACGGGGCCAGCGCAAGGGGATCGACCGGCTCGAGCACCCAGCGCGACAGGTCGACGACGGGATCGAGGATCAGGTGGCGCTCGACCTCGTCGAACGGCCCGGCGACGCCGAGCAGCGGCAGGAAGATCGCCTCCGTCAAGGGCCGGAACTCGGGCGACTCGACCAGCGTCTCGACCACGGAGCCAGGCGGGACGTTCTGCACGCCCGCGCGCACCAGCGGCTCGGCCGCCAGCACCGACGCGCCAACCACCGCGCCGAGCGAGTTGCCGACGAAGCCGATGCGCTCGGGGTCGAACGCGATCGTCGGCGCGGGCGCGACGATCGCGCTCGCGGCGGCGGCGAGCGAGCCGTCGTGCACCAGGCGCACCGCGGCGAAGACGTCGGCCGCGAACTGCAGCAGGGTGCCGTGCGCGTAGCCGGGGAAGCCGCTCAAACCGGGCGCCGCGCCGATCACGCCGAACACGCGGCCGGACACGTCGGCCGGATCGGACTCGGCGAAGCCGTCCGCACCGGGCAGGCCGCCGCGCATGGTATTGACGTCGTCGTGCGCCGAGGCGGCGCGGTCGCCGTGCTGGAACGCGTCGATCGCGAGCACCGCGACCCCGGCCCGCGCCGCGGTCTCGGCGATCGCGAAGCCGGTGATCCGGCTGGCGTTGAAGCCGTGGTGCTCGATCACCAGCGGCAGGTTCTGGCGCTCGCCGTTCGCGGGGATGGTGAGCAGGAACGGCACGCGCTCGCGCGGCCCAGCCGCGATGCGACCGTCGGCGTCGCGTCGCACGACGCCGATGTCGGTGCCGGTCCCCTCGACGAACCGTGGCGCGTCGAAGCTGCCGGTGATCACCTCGGCGAGCGAGCGGTGCACGATCGAGCGCGTGCCGCCGGTCGAGGGGAGCGGCGGCACGTCGATGCCCGGCCGGTCCTCGGACGGCTGGCCGAGCAGGTCGTCGAGCGCCGACCCGCGACGCACGTCGAGCCCGACCAGCGGCACGT
>JBLMXA010000475.1:0-14514 GCA_050257515.1 Acidobacteriota bacterium
CCGCCCCCCCACGACCGCGCCGGCATCGTCGACGATCTCGATGCGGCCGGCGACCAGCACGATCACGCTCCGGCCGGCGTCGATGCGCTGGCGGCGGCGCACGCGGCGGCGCACCGCGCGCGCGGCGAGCGCCTCGACGATCGTGCGCGGCAGCGCCGCGAACAGCGGCGCGCGCTGCAGCAGGTCTACGCGGCCCACGGCGCGACGATAGCGTCGTCGGCGATCGCGCGCCAGCGCGCGGCGTCGATCGCGCGCCAGATCGCGACCAGCTCGGCGTCGTAGCGGATGCCGGCGAGCTCGATCAGCTCCTCGCGCGCCGCGGCGTCGTCGCGCTGCGCGCGATAGGCGACGTCGTCGCGGGTGATCGCCTCGTAGCTGTCGACCAGCACGAACACGCGCGCCGCGCGCGGAGTCTGCGCGCCGCGGCGGCCTTCCGGGTAGCCCGAGCCGTCCCAGTACTCGTGGTGACACAACACGAGCTCGCGCGCGCCCTCGAGGCCGGCGACGCCGGCGAGCAACGCGTGGCCGAGGGAGCCGTGCATGCGGATCCAGTCGAGCTCCGTCGCGGTCAGGGCGTCGGCCGCGCCGAGCACGCTCCCGGCGACGCCGAGCTTGCCGACGTCATGGACGCGCGCGCCGAGGGCGAGCGCGCCACGCTCGGCCGAGGCGAGCCCAGCTGCCTCGCCGAGCACGTCGCACCAGGCGACGAGCCGGCGCGCGTGCGCGACGCTCTCGAAGCCGAGCGCGTCGCACAGCCGCATCAGCGCTGCGGCAATGTCATGCGCGTCGCGCTGTTCGAGCAGTGCGCGGCCGGCGCGGCCGTCGGCGCGCAGCGCATCCTCGAGGTCGCGGCGACGGTCGTCGCCAGCCATCTGGGCGATCCGGCGGAGCCGGTGAACGAGGTCGATCATGGGCCCAGCATGCGGGCGCCGCACGAGCCGCTCGGTGTCGATCGACACCGTCGTGTCAAGCGAGGCGCGCGGGGAACGCGTCGTCGGCGAGCACCGGCGACGGCGGCGACGGTTGCGCGACATCCGCGGGAGCGACGCCGAGGTCGGTCGCCGCCGGGCCGTTCAGCACGTGACCGTACGCGTCGAACCGCGAGCCGTGGCACGGGCAATCCCACGTCTGCTCGACGTCGTTCCACCGCACGACGCCGTGGAGGTGCGGGCAGCGCGCGTTGCGCAGGTGGCAGTTGCCGTGGTCGTCCTTGAACGCGGCGACGACGTGCAGCCCGCGACGGATCGTCGCGCCGTGACCGGGCGGGATCTGCTCGAGCGACTCGACGTCACCGCCGCGCAGCCAGTCGGCGTAGGGCGCGTTCGAGCGCGCGGCCTCGGCGGCGAGCGTGCCGAGCCCGTGCAGGTGCGTGCGATCCGGCGCGTACAGCTTCGCCCACGGATGATCGCCGTGGAGGATCAGCGCGGGCAGCAGCAGCGACGCGACCGTGCCGTGCGTGAGCCCGTTGCCGGAGTCGCCGGTGACGACGTAGACGTTCCGCTCGCCGGGCACCGGGCCGATGTAGGCCAGGCCGTCGGCGGGCTGGAGGATCTGACCGGACCACCGCGCGACGATGTCGGCGGCATCGGGGAACCGATCGCGCGTCCACTGCTCGAGCGCCGCGAACGCGAGCACCGGATCGCCCTGGCCGACGCGATGGTCCTCGCCGCCGACCAGCAGCAGCTCGCGGCCCTCGTCGCCCGTGACGCGCACGTAGTGATACGGGTCCTCGGTGTCCCAGTACAGCGCGTGCGGGATGTAGCCGTGCGGCACCGCGATCGCGATCACGTACGTGCGATACGCGGCGTCGCGCAGCGGCAGATCGAAGCGGCTCGTGATGCTCGCGTGCGTCGCGTCGATCGCCGCGGTGGCGCGCACGCGGCGGCCGCGCTCGAGCTCGAGCTCGACCTGCTCGCCGCCGCGGATCGCGACGACGTGCCGCGCGGTGCAGATGCGGCCGCCGTGCGCGACGAGCGCCTCGGCGAGCCCGCGCACGTAGGCGATCGGATGAAGCTCCGCCTGTCGCGAGAACTGCAGGCACGGGCCGGTGTCGAACGGCAACGGGGCTCGCGGCACGTCGTGGCAGACGAGCCCGGCGCGGCGTGCGGCGCCGCGCTCGCGCGCGAGCTCGCGATGCGTCGAGCCCGGTGGGTCGAACAGGTAGCCAGGCACGCGCTGAAACGCGCACGCGATGCCGAGCTCGCGGACGTTGGCCTCGATCGCGTCGATCGCCGCGGCGTGGCTCGCGGCCGCGATCCGCGCGCCCTGGCGACCGAACCGCCGTTCGAGCACGTGGAAGCGATCGTCGAGCGCGGAGGCCAGGTGAGCGCAGGTGCGCGCGGTCTGGCCGCCGCCGATCGGTCCCTGGTCGAGCACGAGCACGGCGAGGCCCTGGCGCGCGAGCGCGAGCGCCGTCGACAGCCCGGCGATTCCCGCACCGACGACGCACACGTCGGGGTCGCGGTCGGGAAGGTCGCATTCGTACGTCGGCACGGTCTCCGCCATCCACGTGGACGACGTCGACCCCGAGGCATTCGCGATGGTGCGCATGCACGACAGCGCAGCAAGCGTCGGGCCACGCGAGCTGCGCGCCCGCGCACGCTACGCGATGGACGCGCCGCCGGTCGCGACCTGGACGTCGAACCCGGCGGACGCCTGCGGCGCGGGCCTGTAGCTCGGCGCGGCGTTGTTGTTGTTGATGATCGTCGTGCCGCCACCTCCTCCGCCGCCGCAGCAGCCGCCGCAGTGGTGGTGGCAGTGGCCGCAGCCGCCGTTGACGTTCGAGAGGTGGTCGAGAGAGATGGCTTCGATCGCATGGGCGTTGCGCATGGTCGCCGGCAAGAGCAGCTGCCATGCCACGCGGGATCGCGAGCGCGTCCGCGGAGTTGCACGCGGCGCCGGTGTCTCCCGCGAGTGTCAGCTGCCGACCTCGCAACTCGTCGCAACCCGGCGGGCTCGCGCGGTGTCTCACGCCGCGTGCGAAGACGCTCGATCGTGATCGCGTGCGCGGTGATCCCGTGGGTCGTCACGATCGTGCGGTCGTGGCCGGCGTCGCAGCGCGACGAGCGGCGCCCGCCGTCGGAGGCGCCGCGCGCGGCCGATCCATGGCGGTTCGCTGGCTGTCCGCCCGCGCTCGGCCGCGAGCTTCGCCGACGCCCGTACTGGGCGATGCAGGTGGTCAACGCCGATCGCGGGAGCTCGTTCATCATCACCGCGCGCGCGTCTGGCAACCATCGCGAGTACGAGTGGCTGCTCGAGCCGGCGCAGCGCGCTTCGATCCTCGAGAACCTGCGCGCGCAGTGTGCGGCGGGCAAGGTCGAGCGGCTCGCCGACCGCCTCGGGCCGCCGGTCGACGATCCGGTGCTGCTGTTCTCGCCCGGCACGTCGAGCCGCGTCGTGCTCGGGCTGCACGAGATGACGCTGCGGTTCGAAGGCTACGGCGCGACCGCGAGGTGACGGCGCGGCGCGCGCTCGGCCTGCATCGCGGCCGCCCACGTGCGCTCGAAGTGGCCGATGCGCGCCTCGAGTCGCGAGCAGTGCACGCCCGCGGGGAGGCCGACCGCGTGGAGCCCGCGCTGCGTGCGCAGCACGACCGCGAGGTCCTGGTCGGTGGTGCGCTCGAACGCGAGCCGGCGAAACGCGCGCAGCGGCTCGACGTCATCGCCGCCGGCGTCGTACGAGCGGACGAACAGGCGCAGCTTGTCGTGCGCGACCGGATCGACGCGGATGTACGTCAGGTCAGACGGCGCGAGCACCGGGATCAGGTTCGGGAACACGCAGCCGAAGCGGATGCGCGGGTCGTCGATCACCACGTCGGGCGGGATGTACGACGGGTTGATGCGCGCGCACGTGTACGCGCTGTGCGGCTCGAGCACGGTCGGCGTGTTGTCCGGATCGATCACGATCGCGTCGGTGAGCAGGTCGTGGACGAACTGCACGTGGTAGCCGTCGTTCGCGTTCTCGACGAACACCTTCCAGTTCGCGGCGAGCCCGTACGTCAGCTCGAAGGCGAGCTTCCAGCCGGCGGCGCCGGCGCGCGCGAGCGAGGCGGGCAGCTCGCCGACCCACTCCGCGAGCGACGGCGCGCTCGGGTCGATGCACGCGAACACGAACGGGCCGACCGTGCCGACACGCACGGGGACGAGCCCCATCGCCGCCAGCTCGCAGTGCGCGAGCTCGTCGCGGTACGGCACGCCGAGCAGCTTGCCGTCGAGTCCGTAGCTCCACGCGTGATACGGGCACTTGATCTGCTTGTCGCACGTACCCTTGCCCTCGAGCAGCTGCGCGCCGCGGTGGCGGCACGCGTTGAGGAACGCGCGCAGCTCTCCGCTCGCGCGATCGCGCAGCACGATCACCGGCGACTGGCCGATCTGCGCGGCGACGTACGAGCCGCGCTCCGGCAGATCGATCAGGTCCGCGACGTGGACCCAGCTCCGCGCGAAGATCGCGCGTTGCTCGAGCGCGAACACGTCCGGTGACGTGAACGCCTCGGGCGGCAGGTTGCGGCCGGGCTCGGGCGGCGCGAGCTCGACACCATCAATCACGAGAGCGGGACCGGGCATCGGTGACCTCCTGGTGCGACAGCCGAGCGGTGAGCTCGGGCTGGATCATGCGTAGCCGTGCGATGACCTCGGCGTGGAAAGCGTTGCGCGCGACGCCCGCGAGCAGGTGACACGTGCCCGACAGCGACGCCGCGCGGAACGTCGCGAAGTCGAGCTGACCGAGCCCCCACGCCAGGTACGCCGCCATCTGCAGCGCGTGCATGTGGCGCGCGACGAGCGCGGGATCGGCCCACTCGACGAGGTGTCCGGCGCGCTGCGCCGCCTCGAGGTTCATCTGCGTGATCGCGATGAACGCGCCCTCGACGCGCTCGCGCATCTCGCTCGTCGCCGGCGACGTCAGGAACATCTGGATCGCGGCGCGAAAGAACTCCGGCTCGCGCTCGATGATCGCCATGCCCGCGTCGAACGCGGCCATGCCGCGCGCGAAGTAGCTGCCTTCGGTGCCCGGCGGCGGGATCGCGGCCGCGATCGCGTTCGCGACCTCGTACAGCTCGGCGGTGAGGATCGCGTCCTTGCCGCCGAACAGGTTGTAGAGCGTCGGCACGGACACCCCGGCGGCGCGTGCGAGGTCGCGCATCGTCAGGCCGTCGTAGCCACGCTCGGCGACCAGCCGGCGCGCGGCCTTCTGGATGCGCGCGCGGCGCTCGGCCTTGTGGGTCTCGAACAGGCTCGCCATCTTGAACGTGTTAAAAATCTAGAACACGTTCAAGATCCACGCAAGCAAGAGCTTGGTTCCGCACTGATTACGGGCGCTTGGCCATCAGCTCGGGATAGCCGGCCGCGAACCACAGCTCGAGCTCCTTCGCGCGCTGGAGCGAGAACGGGTGCGTGCGGCCGAGCGTCAGCAGGAGCTTGTACGCGCGATCGAGCGAGCTGCGATCGACGTCCTCGTACTCGCGGACCTGGCGCAAGAACTCCTCGCGATCCATCTCGGCGGCCATCCGCGTCGTGCCGCCGGCGAGCTTCATGAACGTGTCGCGTGCGGGCTCGAGATCCTGCACGCACAGCAGCGCCGCACGATCCGACGTCAGCTCCGCGCAGCGATACCACTCGTAGAGCGCGAGCACGAGGCCCTGCGCGAGCAACGAGCCGATGCCGAGCGTGACCTGACCGAGCAGCGCGACGACCGTCGCGATGTTGCGCGCCATCGTCCCGTACAGCACGTGGCCGGCCTTGATGTGGCCGATCTCGTGGCCGACGACGAAGAACAGCTCCTCGTCGCTCAGCATGTCGACCAAGCCCGACGTCACCGTGACGAACGGCTTGGTGTGGCCGTACGTCCAAGCGTTCGGGACCGGATCGACGGTGACGTACATCTCCGGCTCGGGAACGTCGAGGATCTTGCACGCCCACGTCAGGCTGCGATGCAGGCGCGGGAACATCTTCGGCGTGACGCGCAGGTTCGACGCGATGTTCTCGACGTAGAAGATCCGCTCGACGCCGACCTCGAGCACCTTCGCGAACAGCTTGTCGATGCCCGGGATCTTCTTCAGCGCGTCGGTCGCGCGCTGGTCGGAGGGATGGCGAAACTCCTCGACCGAGAGCCCGCCGAGCGCTCGCAGCTTGCGTTTCTTCTTGCCGTCACCGTTGTCGCCTTCCATCGCGATATCGTGACATCGGCGCGCGGGTGTGCGCCGCTTCCGCTCTCGGGAAAACGCGCGACGCGTGCCGTGGCACGCGAGATGCTGCGTACGGCAGCGGAGGTAACCATGAGGCCAGGACGCTATTCCGTATGCGCATGGCTCGTCGCCGCGGCGCTCGGCGGCTGCGCGGGGGGCGAAGCAGAATCTGGAGCCGAGGTCAGGGTCACGTCGCCGGAGCTGATGACGATCAGCCCGGGCGTGCAGGTCGTCGCGGATGCCGACGAACCGCTGTTCTTCGCCGACGGCTACTACTGGCTGTACCGCGACGGCGTCTGGCTTCGCTCGGATTCGTACCGCGGCGGGTTCGCGCGCATCGACGTGAACGTGGTGCCTGGCGAGATCCGCGACATCCGCCAGCCGCAGATGTACGCGCACTACCGCCGCCACGCCGGCCAGCAGAACTACGCGCGCGGGTCGCAGATCCGCGAGCGCCAGCCGGCACGGCCGCAGGGCACGTACCAGCAGCCGATGCAGCAGCAACAGCAGCAGCAGCCGCAGCCCGGTCGCACGCCGACCGAGCCGCAGCCGTCGACGCCGTCGCAGCAGCCACCGGTGCCGAACCCGATGCCGCAGTCACAGGGCACGCCGGGCGCCGGCACGCCGAGGTCGCCGGGAGCGCAGGGCTCGCAGATCCCGGAGAACGGCCCGGGGGCGCCGCTGCCGTCGCAGCGCGACCGCAGCACCGACCGCGACCAACAGAACGGCGGGGAGGTGACTCCGCCTAGCTCGTCGCCCACGCCGAGCGATCGCGGCGCGGATCGCACGAAGTCACCGACCGACGTCGACACGAACCGCAGCCAGCTCGACAAGAACAAGAGCGGCATGGACAAGAGCGGCATGAACCGCGAGCAGAACGACGCGAACAAGGACCACAACAAGAAGGCGCGCGGCAACGACCAGAACAAGCAGGACGAGCCGGACAGGAACGTCGACAAGAAGACGACCCCCAACTAGTCCTTGCGTGGGCCGAACAGCCGCCCGTGCGCGGCGTCGTCGTGACACCCCATGCAGCGCTCGACGCGCCCGGCGCTCGTCACCGAGCCGTCGGGCGCGACCGTGCCGTAGATCCAGCCATCGTCGGTGCCGGGCTCGGCGCCGCTCGCGACCTTGATCATCACGAACAGATCCTTCGGGCGATCGATCGCGAGCAGCTTGCCGTCGTGCTCGAGCCAGGTCACCGGCGCCGGAACGCTCCCGCTCTCGCTGACCGCGGACGCCTCGGGCCTCGTGGCCAGCGGCTTCGCCGTGAACGATTGCTTGACCAGGGCGAGCCCGACCGGCGGGTCCTTCGCGTGCTCTCCGGCGAGCGCGAGGTAACTGCCACGATCGCTCGCCCACAGGTAGTAGAGCTTGTCGGCGTGCGGTCCGTCCTCGGCCTGCGAGAGCCGGACGTGGCTCGGGACCGCCGCGACCGCCGCGACCGCCGCGCACAGCGCCGGCGCGAGGTTCGGCCGCTCGTCGACGCGGCCCCAGCGCTGGTAGCTCTCGGCGGCGTTGCGGATGGCGTTGACGAAGCGGGCGTCGCGCTCGCGCGGCGGTCGCGGCGTCTCGGCGCGGGCGAGCGTGGAAGTCGCGAGGGAAAGGGAGAGCAGGAGGCGTTGCATGCGCCTGTCATGCATCGGCGCCGCGGACCCCGCCGTCAGGTTTGCGTAAGGCGATGCGGCGGGCGAGCTCGGCGTCCTGGACGTCGTGCGGGAGCACGCAGACCTGCGCCAGCCAGTCGGTCGCGCAGACCGGCGCGAGCCCGCTTGCCGGCACCTGCTCGCGCTGCCACCTCACGAGCACCGCGAGCGATGCGCGCTCGGCGATCCGGATCAGGTTGTTGACGTACCCCTCGCTGCGGCCGACCAGCCGCGCGATGCGGGCGCCGGTCCAGCCGCGGTCGCGCAGCAGCTTGCACCACAGCGCCAGCTCGCAGGTGCCACCGGGCTCGATCGACGTGGTCTCCACGGCACTCGCCGGGTCCAACGCCGCGCGCCGCCCCGGCATTCCGTTATGATCGCGGCATGAAGGCGCTGATCGTCGCGGTGGCGCTGGCCGGGTGCGTGACGACCGAGGGCATCGTCAAGCACGAGGACACGACGCTGCCGATGCTCGCCGGGGCGACCGGCGGCGATCTCGTCGTGATCGGCGTCCTCGCGAAGGAGGGCGACGGGTTGACCACGGCCGCGTCGATCGCGACCGCGCTCGCGATCACCGCCGTCGACGTGTTCGTCGGCTGCCTGCTCGGGGCGTGTCACTCGCTCAAGCTGTGACGCGGCGCGCCGCACGTCCGAACAGGCTTGCCTGACCGACGACGATCCGAAACACTGGGATCGATGTACCGCGACGCCGCGCAGGAGCTCGACGAGCACGACCGTGCGGTAGGCGCGATCCTGATCGGCGAGGCGCTGCTCGACGACTGCGATCGCGCGGTCGCACTCGCGCGCGAGGACGCGGTCGCGCGGACCCACGACTGCTGGCGCGCGATCGTCGACGCGCACGACGCGTTCCCCGAGGTCTGGCGGCACCTCGATCGCGCGCGGCGCGTGCTCGCAGCGCGCGGCGGGAACACCGCCGCGTACGACGAGCGGCGCCCGCACGCGCGTCGCGCCGCGACCGATCCGGGGCTCGACGGCGAGCGCGCGCTCGACGCCGGCGCGATCGACGACGCGCGCCGTGCGATCGCCGAGCTCAAGCTCGCGGTGCCCGGCGCGGACTGGGACGCGATCGCCGCGCGCACGCAGGGCCTGGTCCGATCGCCGCTCGTCAGGCGCCGCCGCCAGCGCATCGGGATCGCGGCGATCGTCGGCGCGTTCTCGCTCGCGGTGGCCGGCTGGCTGCTCGCGATCGTCCCCGAGCACCACCCGAGCCAGCGCGAGCTGATGCGCGACGAGCTGCAGGTGATCTCGCAGCAGCGCAAGCTCAAGATCGTGTCGCTGCAGGGCGAGCTCGGCGGCCGCTGCGATGCGCCGCAGCAGGCACACGAGCTGATGCGGCTGCTCGTGCTCGACGGGCGCGGCGCCGATGCGAGCCAGTTCGCGAGCGGCTACGTCGCGCGCTGCGGCGATGATCCGGTCGTCGATCACTGGGCGCATGCGCCGCGGCCGCATCCCTAGTCGAGTACAGTCGCCGCGCCATGCGGTTTGCCGTGCTGATCGCGCTCGCGGCGTGTCACGTCGCGCGCCCGCAGCCGTCGCTCGTGACGACGGCCGAGATTTCGCAGCTCGCGCGCACGGGTCGTTATGCCGAGGCGGTCGCGCTGTGCCACGACTTCGCGCGCGCGTACGCCGGCGTGGCGTGCCTCGAGCTCGGCAGGACCGGCGAGGGCCGGCCGATCGTCGCGCTGCGGATCTCGCGGCACGCCGGGCTGCCGACGATCCTCGTCGAGGGCGGCATCCACGCCGGCGAGATCGAGGGCAAGGACGCCGGGTTCATGTTCGTGCGCGACCTGCTCGCCGGCACGGTCGCACCCGGCGCGCTCGACGCGGTCGACGTGATCTTCGTGCCGGTGATCAACCCCGACGGTCACGAGCGGTTCTCGCCGAACAACCGGCCGAACCAGCGCGGCCCCGCCGAGATGGGCTTTCGCACGAACGGCGCGCGCCTGAACCTCAACCGCGACTTCGCGAAGGCCGAGACTCCCGAGATCGCCGCACTGCTCGGCGTGTTTCGCACGTACGACCCGCTCGTGTTCGTCGACATCCACACGACCGATGGCGCGAAGTTCGAGCACGACATCTCGATCACCGTCGGCCCGCGCGCGCCGCGCCCCGATCACCTCGACGCCACGGCGACCGGCATCGCCGATGCGGTTGCCGCGAAGCTGACCGCACGCGGGCACCTGCCCGTCGAGTTCTACCCGTCGTTCGTCACCGACGACGACCCCCTGTCGGGCTTCGCGATCGCCGAGGCGCCGCCGCGGTTCTCGCAGGCATACGCCGGGGTGCGCAGCCGCATCGGCATCCTCGTCGAGAACCACAGCTGGAAGACGTACGCGCAGCGCGTGCGGTCGAGCTACGACTTCTTGCGCGCGCTGTTCGAGCTCGCGACGACCGAGGCGCCCGCATGGCGCGCCGCCGCCGAGCGCGCGCGCGCCGCGGATCTGGCGCTCGGTGGCAGCGAGCTGCCGCTCGTCTACGACAACGGCCCGCACACCACCGAGCTCGCGTTCCGTGGCTACGCGTTCGACAAGCGGCCGTCCGAGATCTCCGGCGGCACGTGGATCGTCTACGACGAGACCAGGCCGCAGATCTGGCACGTGCCGCTGCGCGACGAGCTCGTGCCGAAGGTCAGCGTGCGCGTGCCGAAGGCCGGCTACGTCGTCGATGGCGGGTACGCCCAGCAGATCGCCGCGGTCCTCGATCGCCACGGCATCCGCTACTCGCGGATCGCCGGCGAGCCGCGCGGCGAGCTCGAGGTGTTCCGCGCGACGAAGGTCTCCGTGCAGCCGCTGTTCGAGGGCCATCCGCGGATGCAGCTCGAGGGGGCGTGGGCACGCGAGACGCGCACGCTCGATCGCGGCGCGATCTTCGTGCCGATCGCGCAGCCGAGCGCGCGCCTGATCGTTCACCTGCTCGATCCCGCCGGCCCCGACTCGCTCGCGCAGTGGGGCGAGCTGGCGACCGCGTTCGAGCGCAAGGAGTACATGGAGTCGTACGTCGCCGAGGAGCAGGCGCGCGCGATGCTCGCTGCCGATCCGAAGCTGCGCGCCGAATTCGACGCCGCGCTCGCCGCCGATCCCGCGCTCGCCGCGAGCCCGAAGGCGCGGCTCGACTGGTTCTACCAGCGGCATCCATCGTGGGACGAGCGGATGAACCTGCTGCCGATCTATCGCGCCGATCGGGCCTACTGATGCGATATCCTGGAGTGGTGCTCGAGGGCGCCACGATCGGCTCCTACAGGATCGTCCGCAAGATCGGCCAGGGCGGCATGGGTGCCGTCTACCGCGCCGAGCACACGCTGATCGGTCGGCCCGCGGCGATCAAGGTGCTGCTCCCCGAGCTGTCGGTGCAGCGCGACACCGTCGATCGCTTCTTCAACGAGGCGCGCGCGACCAGCCAGGTCAGCGATCCCGGCATCGTCCAGATCTTCGACTTCGGCTTTCACACGGACGGCAGCGCGTACATCGTGATGGAGCTGCTCGATGGCACGCCGCTGAACCTGCGGCTGCGCGCCGGGCAGCTGTCGCCGGTCGACGCGCTGACCATCGCGCGCCAGATCGCCGGCGCGCTCGCCGCGGCGCACGCGCGCGGCATCGTCCACCGCGATCTCAAGCCCCACAACATCTACATGGTCGGCGATCCCGAGGCGCCCGGCCGCGAGCGCGCGAAGATCCTCGACTTCGGCATCGCGAAGCTCACCGACGACGGCGGCGATCGCGTGCGCACGCGCACCGGCGCGCTGATGGGCACGCCGCTGTACATGTCTCCCGAGCAGTGCCGCGGCCGTGGCGTCGTCGATCACCGCGCCGACATCTACGCGCTCGGGTGCATGCTGTTCGAGATGGTGACCGGCCATCCGATCTTCGAGTACGAGGGCATGGGCGAGCTGCTGTCGGCGCACATGCACGAGGCGCCGCGCGTGCCGAGCACGCTCGCCCCCGGCTTGCCGCCCGCGATCGACGCGCTCGTGCTGCGCTGCCTCGCGAAGGATCCCGGCCAGCGCTACCAGTCGATGCTCGAGCTGCAGGCCGCGTGCGACGCGCTGCTCGAGGCGTTCGGCGTGCGCGCCAGCACGCCGTGGCTCGGCCCGGCGCGCAGCTCCGGGGCACAGCTCTACGCGCCGACGCCCGCGCCCGCCGCGCTGACGCCGCACTCGGCGACGACGCTGAGCCGCGCGAGCTCGTCGCGTGCCGTCGATCCCGCGCGGCGCAGCGCGCGGGGCTTCTGGATCGCGGGCGGCACGGTCGTCGCGCTGGCCGCGGGCCTGCTCGCCGCCGTGCTGACGTCGCGACACGACCCCGAGCCAGCCGCGTCACCGTCGCCGTCACCGTCACCGTCGCCGTCACCGCCACCGTCACCGTCACCGCCACCGCCACCGTCACCGCCACCGTCACCGCCACCGCAGCCGGCCGCCGCGCCTCCCGACGCCGCACCGGTCGCGCCTCCCGATGCCGCCCCGACACCACCTCCATCGCACACCGCCACGAAGCCGAGGCCACGGCCTCATCCGACGGCCAAGCCGCACCCGCAGAGCACCGAGGATCTCTACGATGATCGCTAGGCTGCTCGCGATCGCGATCGTGCTCGTCGCGGTGCCCGCGCGCGCGCAGTCCGTCGAGGCCGAGTCGCTGTTCCGCGAGGGCAGGAAGCTGCTCCAGGACGGCAAGATCCGCGAGGCGTGCGAGAAGCTCGACGCGAGCGAGCGGCTCGAGCCGAGCGTCGGCACCGAGCTCAACCTCGCCGACTGCCGCGAGCTCAACGATCAGCTCGCGACCGCGTGGGCGACGTTCCGCAAGGCCGCGGCGAACGCGAAGCGCGAGGGCAACGACAGCAAGCGCGAGGCCGAGGCGCGACGCCGCGCGAGCGCGCTCGAGCCACGGCTGTCGTACCTGACGATCGTCGTGCCCGACGACGCGCGCGTCGACGGGCTGTCGATCACGCGCAACGGCGCGATCGTCGAGACCGAGCTGTGGAACGAGAAGGTCGCGATCGACGCGGGCGACTACGAGATCGCGGCGAGCGCGCCGGGCCGCGCGCCGTGGCACGCGAAGCTCGCGATCCGCGACGAGGGCGAGAAGGCGAAGGTCGAGGTGCCGGCGCTCGACAAGAAGCAGATCGAGCACGAGCACGCTCACGAGCACGACCAGGCAGAGACGACCAAGCAGGCGGAGCCCGACGAGGAACAGCGCGGGCCCGCGGCGCCGAGCTCGTTCACGTCGCGGCGCAAGGTCGCGGTCGCGCTCGTGGTCGCCGGCGTCGCGGCCGCCGGGGTAGGCGGCTATCTCGCGTCGCAGGCGCACGATCTCGAGCACCAGTCCGATCAGCTGTGCCCGATGGTCAGCTGCACCGACGCGAAGGCGGTCGCGCTCAACCAGGACGCGCGCGATCACGCGCTCTACGCGAACATCGGGTTCGTCGCGGGCGGCGCGGTGGTCGCCGGCGCGATCGTGCTGTGGCTCGTCGGCGCGCCGCACCCGGTGCGCGACGACGTGTCGATCGCGCCATCGCTCGCGCCGGGCCGCGCCGGCCTCGCGATCACGGGGAGCTTCTGATGCGCGCGCTGTGGCTCGTGGTGCTCGCCGGCTGCATCATCCCCGAGAAGCACCTCGCGCCGAACTGCGGCACCGCGTCGTGCGGCACGAGCGAGGTCTGCGACAAGACCGATCCGAACGGGCCGACGTGCATCCCCGCCGCCGGCGATCTCGACGGCGACGGCATCCCGAACGACAAGGACTTCTGCGAGCACGTCGCGGGTGGCGCGACCGACGAGGACGGCGATGGCATCGGCGACATCTGCGATCCGTGTCCGATCGCGCCACCGCCGGCGACGCCCGATCCCGACGGCGACGCGGTCGACCGCCCGTGCGATCCGGATCCGCACACGGCTGGCGACCAGATCCTGCTGTTCGAGGGCTTCGCGAGCGGCATCCCCTCGACCTGGACGCCGACGACCGCGGGCGCGTGGACCGCGGGCACCGGCGAGGTCAAGGTCGTCGCCGGCGCGACCTCGGAGCTGCTGTCGACGGCGGTGATCGCGAAGGCGAACCTCGCGGTCGAGGCGGCGTGGCAGGTCGATCTCGTCAGCCCCGCGTCGACCGATCACGTCGTCGAGGTCGGCGCGAGCGATCCGCGGCCCGCCGGCGTCGCGAGCATGAGCTGCGGCCTCGAGCGCAACGATCAGACCGTCGCCGAGACCGTCTCGCTCGTCACGAACCAGAGCTCGGCGATGAACGTCGAGACCGTGAAGCTGTTCGATCCGGCGAAGACGTACCAGGTCGGCGCGTACGCGACGGGTGGGCAGGTCGCGTGCACCGCGGTCGAGGGCGGCAACGCGGTCGACATCGTGTCGGCGCCGATCACGCCCGACGGCATGGCGGCCGTGTCGATCGGCGCGCGCGCGGTGAGCGCGCGGTTCCAGTGGGTGCTCGTCGTCGGCCGCGACTGAGCGCCCGATTTCTGCACATGTCGTGCACGCGCGCGCGCGAGTTGCGATGACGATTGCGGTGGCGATTCGCGCGCGACCGGCGCTAGCGTGCGCACGCGATGAACAGGCTGGCGCTGACGATCTGCTTGGTGGCGTGCGGACACGGCAACAAGGTGCAGCCCGACGGTGCCGCCGAGATCCCGCCCGCGAGCGACGCGCCGGCACCGCACGACGCTTCGCCC
>JBLMXA010000476.1:0-5317 GCA_050257515.1 Acidobacteriota bacterium
CGAAGCTGCTGCTCGCCGGCGAGCACCAGATCGTGGCGAGCAAGCCGGGGTACACGACCGAGACCAAGTCGGTCGTGCTCGTCGGCGGCAAGGAGATGGCCCAGGTGGTCGCGCTGCATCCGATCGCGGTGAAGGCCA
Source organism: Acidobacteriota bacterium (assembly GCA_050257515.1). Taxonomy (GTDB): domain Bacteria; phylum Myxococcota_A; class Polyangia; order Haliangiales; family Haliangiaceae; genus JABFXX01. The sequence goes on from JBLMXA010000476.1 coordinate 139, forward strand.
AGCTCGTGCGTCGCTGGAACGCGAGCGTGCCGTGGATCGTGCTCGGCACGGGCGCCGCCACGGCCGCGATCGGCGGCGCGCTGGAGTGGCTCTCGCACCGCGACTACCAGAGCTTCGACCAGGCCGCCGCGACGGTCTGTCCCTGCCCGCCCGGCAAGATCGACACGTCGACGAGATCGCGGGCGCGCGTCGAGAACGTCGCGGGCGTGTCGCTGCTCGCGGTCGGCGGCGCCGTCGCCGCCGCCGGAATCCTCGGCGTCTACCTCAACCAGCCGAGGGCGATCGCCGAGCACGCACCGGTCATCACGCCGTCCGTCGGCCCCGCAGGAGCGCACGTCACCGCCACGTGGACGTGGTGATCCACCGCGCCGCTACTTCAGATCGTCGCCGTGGATCTTGCGGCGGTTGTCCTGCAACTGCTTGACGCGCTCGTTCGCGAGCTTCAGCGCGTCCTGGAGCTTCGCGTTCGCCTTGTCGGCCTCGACGCGCGCAGCGTCGGCGCGGGCGCTCTCGCGCTTGGCCTCGGCGAGCGCGGTGTCGAGCTGCCGGTTCTTCTCGATCAGCTGCTCGCGGGTGAGCTGCGCTTCCTGCGCGCTCGCTGCGGCTTCGACCTCGGCGGCGTGTAGCTGTGCCTGCATCTTGGCCCGCTGCTGCTCGGACTCTGCGAGCCCGCGCACTGCCGCGCGGCGCCGCAGCTCGAGGATCGCCGCGAGCTGCTCGGCGGTCAGCTTGCCCTCCTCGGCGGCCTTGCGCAGCTGCTCCTCGGTGAGCAGCATGGCGAGCGCGGCGGTGCGCTCGTCCTCGGCCTTGTGGCGCGCGTTCTCCTCGATCACCTTCTGCGCGAGCGCGTCTTCGGCGCGGCGCGCGCTCGCGGTCGCGGACCGCTCGGCCGCGCTCACGCGCACGTACGCGATCGACGCCCCCGCCGCGACCGCACCGAGCACGACGAACGCGCCGGCGAGCGCCGCGAGCCGGACGCGGCGGCTGCGCCGTGCGAGCGCGAACACCGCTTCGAGGAACGCCTGCTCGCGCTGCGGCAGGCTGCGCGGCCGTTGCCCGTACCAGCGCCGCGCGTCGTTCGCGGCATCACCCCGCCACAGCAGCCCCGGCGCGCGCTGCCTCGCGTCCCACTGCTTCGCGCTCGTCGCCAGCTGCGCGAGGAACGCCGTATCTTCGTGATCCTCGTCGAGCCACCGCCGGAGCGTCGGCCACGCCGTCAGCAGCGACTCGTGCACGATCTCGACCGTCGCCGAGCCCAGCGTCTGGACGACGAGCAGGCGCGCGGTCACCAGCTGATCGACGATCTCGCGCACCTCGTCGCGATCCGCCGCGAGCTGCTCGAGGTCTGCGAGATCGACGACCGCGCGCGTGCGCTCGGGTGTGACGAGACGCTGGAAGATCGCGCGGACGAGCACGTGACGCGACGTGGGCATGCTCGCGAGCACCTCGTCGGCGTGCGTCGCGAGCGCGCCCGCGATGCCGCCCATCGCGTCGTGCGCGGAGCGCGTCAGCAGCTTGTTCTTGCGATCGCGCCGGTCCCACAGCTGCGCGGCCGCGAACTGCAGCAGCGGCAGCCCACCCGGCGCCGACGCGATCTGGTCGAGCATGTGCTCGACGAGGTCCTCGCTCTCGATGCGATAGCCGTGAGCGTCGAGTGGACGGGTCAGCGCCTCGCGCAGCTCGGGACGGCCGAGCGGCTGCAGGAACACCAGGCCGCGCATCAGCTGGTCCAGGAACGCGCGGTGCTCGCCGACGCGATCCATGAAGTCGGAGCGGATCGACACGACGACGCGCACGGGCGACGTCGCGTCGTCGGCAGCGCCCGCGAGCGCGGCGGCGAACACGCGCCGCTCCGCCACATCGGGGACGTTCGTGTACAGCTCCTCGAATTGATCGACGAACAGGAGGATCTTCGTGTTCTTGCGGGCGGCGCGCTCGCGCAGCAGCTCGCCGAGGTAGCCCGGCTCGGCGGTCAACCGATCGACGAGGCCGTCGTACGTCTTGAGCGCGTCGGGGTTCGTGAGGCGCATGCCGTCCTGCGTCGATGCGCTCGTCAAAGGCGCGACGACACCGGCGAGGCTCGCGAGCGGCTGACGTCCGGGCCGGACGATGTAGGTCTCCCACGCGTCGCCGGATCCCTTGAGCACCGGCACGATGCCGGCGCGCACGAGCGAGGACTTGCCGATCCCCGATGGTCCCGCGATCCCGACGAGCGGTTGCTCGCGCAGCCGCGCCGCCAGCCGGGCGATGTCGCGAGCGCGTCCGAAGAAGCGACCGGCGTCGTCCTCCTGAAACGCCGTGAGCCCGGGGTACGGGCTCTCGTGCTCGCGAAGCTTGCGATCGTAGCGGCCCGGCAGCAGCGTCTCGAGATCCGCGAGCAACGTCCCGGCATCGCCGTAGCGTTCGGCCTTGCGCTTGGCGAGACAGCGATCGACGACGCGCTCCAGCTTCTCGGGAAGATCATGAGCCACCGTGCCGATCGCCGGCATCGGATGATCGACGTCGCCAGCCGACGCGAGCAGGCTCGAGAACGTGATCGGCGCGAGGGGGTGCGCGCCGGTGAGCAGCTCGAACAGCATCACACCGATCGCCCACAGGTCGCTGCGGTGATCGACGGTGTCGATGCCGAACTGCTCGGGCGCCATGTACTGCGGCGTCCCGACGATCGCGCCCTTGCCGGTGAGCGCTGCCTCCGCCAGGTGCTCGAGCTCCGCGACGGTCGCGCGATGCGCTGGCGCGGTCGGATCGACGAGCGCCTTTGCGATGCCGAAATCCAGCACCTTGATCGCGCCGTCGGCGGTCACGAAGATGTTCTCCGGCTTGAGATCGCGGTGAACGATGCCGGCGGCGTGCGCGCGAGCGACCGCGCGTACGACCGGCAACATCAGCTCGAGGACCCGCGACACCGTGAACGCTCGGCCGCCCATCAGCTCTCGCAGCGTCGCGCCTTCGAGGTACTCGAGGACCATGTGCGGGACGCCCGCGTGCTGATCGACCTCGTGAATCACCACGATGTTCTCGTGCTGCAGCGCCGCGGTCGTCCGTGCCTCCGCGAGGAACCGCTGCGACAGCTCGGGCGAGCTCGTCGCGAGGAACTTGATCGCTACCAGACGCGCGAGCTTGAGGTCTCGCGCGAGGTAGACATGCCCCATGCCGCCACGGCCGAGCTCGCGGATGAGCTCGAACTGGCGCACGCGGTGGCCAGGATCCGGCGCGGCCGCCTCGCCGAGGTGCGGCGCGGTGCGCGCCACCCCGACCGCCATCCGAGCATCGAGACCTCGGTCGATCGCCGTCTGCCCGAGCAGCACCACCTCGGCAGGCGATGGGGTTGCTGGACCGGGTGCAACGGGCGATCGCTTCGGCGGCTTCGGTCGTGCCTGCTCTTCCCCCATGTCGGCCCCGCGAACGCTGCCCGCTACGGCTTCTCGCCCGGCTTGCAGACCGGCATGAACGGATCGAGGTTCGGGCCCGGCGGCTGGCACTTGGGCGGCTTCGGCGGCGGCGGCGCCCTGTGCGTCTCGTGCGTCTCGTGGGTCTCGTGCGCCTCGTGCGTCTCGCGCTCGCCCGAGCTCGTGTTCCTCGGCGTCGTGCTCGACTCGTGATGCGTCGGCGTCGTGCTGTTCGTCGCCTTGTGCTCGTTGCCGTGCGTCGGCTTGTGGTCCTCGACCTTCGGCTCGGCGGAGCCGGAGCCGGAGCCCGGCCCCGACGCCGAGCCCGAGCCAGGGGCCGGCGCCTGCGCCGCCTGCTCGGCGGCCTCGGCCGGCGTCTTCAGCGTGACGTCCTTGCTGAAGTCGCCGCCGAGATCGATCTTCGACGTCACGTCGACATAGCCCTCCATGTGGACCGTGAGCTCGGTGAACGTGGTGCCGCGATGGAGCTTGGTGTCGAGCGGCGTCACGCCGATCTTCGCGCCGGCGACGATCACCTCGGCGCCCGGCGGATGCGACACCACGCGGACGCTGATCATGTCGTCGGCCATCGTGTCGGAGCCCGCGGTCTGGGCGCTGCCGGCCGACTCCGGCGTCGGTGCCGGCGCGGCCGGCGCGGGCTCGGTCTCGTCCGAGCCGGTCTGCGCCACGACCTTCGCCTCGCTCGAGCCGCCGCTCCCGAGCTTGACGACGAGCACGATCGCGAAGCCGATCACCGCGCACACGATGCCGATGATCAGCGGCTTGCGGTTCGGCTTGAGGCTCAGCTCGTCGGCGACCTCGCTCGCCGGCTGCGCCTCGTAGCGTGGATAGCCGAGGTCGGCTGCGGTCATCCCGCCGCCGCTCGCGTAGCCGTGCTTGGTGCTCGGGATCGGCTGCGCCGAGATCGCGGGCCGCGACGACGACGACGACGGCGAGTGCGCGAACGCGTTCGCGGGGACCTGGACCGCCGACATCGGCTGCGGAGTCGCATGCGGCATGGGCGGCGGCGTGGTCCCGGCCGGCGCCTGCGCGAGCGGCGCGTGCTGCGCCTGCATCGCCGCGTTCTTCGTGTACGGCCCGGTCGGCACGAGCTCGGGCGGCAGTGGCGCGCTCGCGCCCGCCGCGGGCTGCGACGGCGGATAGCTGCGCGCGTTCCATTCCGGCTGCGGCTCGTCGTCCTCCGCGACCGTCGCGTCGTTGTTGCCGCGCGGGAGATCGAGGATCGTGCGCGCCGCCTCGCTCTTGGAGCTGTCGGGGAACCGCGCCTCCTCGTCGGGGATGCCGTCGGCCTCGTCGTCGTCGTCGTCGTCGCGGGCGACCGCGGCGAGCAGCCCGGGCTGCACCTTCGCGACGTCGCTGCGGCCGTCGGTCGAGGAGATCGTGCTCTCCTTGTGCTGCATCATCGGCTGGCTGCCGCGCGCGGCGCTCGCGAGCCACGGTTCCTGGACCTCGCCGAACATGTCGCGCATGAACCGGCCGAGGCCCATCGTCGACAGCGACATCCGCGCCTGCACCGCGAAGCTCTCGATCGCCTCGAGCAGCTGGCCCGAGGTCTGGTAGCGCTGGTTCGGATCGACCGCGAGCGCCTTCATGACGATCGCCTCGAGCGCCGGCGGATAGTTCGGCACGAGTCGCGTCGGCCGCACGACGTCGCCGGTGACGATGCGGTGCATCGTGTCGAAGTCGCTGTCGGCGCGGAAGCAGCGGTGCTGCGTCGAGATCTCGTAGAGGATGATGCCGAGCGAGAACACGTCGCTGCGGCGATCGAC
>JBLMXA010000477.1:0-6612 GCA_050257515.1 Acidobacteriota bacterium
CGAGAACCTGTTCGTGCGCGAGCGCCGCTGGGAGGAGTCGATCGAGGTGCTCGAGCGCCGCGCGCTCGTGCTCGAGGACGAAGGTCAGCGCCGCGAGACGCTGCTGCAGGCCGCCGCGATCTGGGAAGAGAGGCTCGCCGATACGTCGCGCGCCGCCGAGCTCTACGAGCGCGTGCGCGCCTCGGATCCGGCCAACCACGTCGCGTGCGAGCGCCTCGAGGCGATCTACCGGGACCAGCAGCGGTGGACCGAGCTCGTCGAGCTGCTGCTCGAGCGCTCGGAGGCGAGCGTCGAGGTCGAGCGGCAGATCCAGATCCTCCACCAGGTCGCGAGGATCTACGAGCACGAGCTCGACGATCGCGACAGCGCGTTCTACGTGGTGCAGGCGGCGTTCCAGCGCGCCTACGCGCACGAGCAGACCGGCAAGGAGCTCGAGCGCCTCACCACCGCCACCGGGCGCTGGCAGGAGGTGCTCGACGAGTACACGCAGCGCGTCGCCGAGCTCGAGCACGAGGATCGTCGCGCCGCCGCGGACCTGTGGGTCAAGATCGGGCGCTGGTACACCGAGCACCAGGCGCACCTCGACTACGCGCTCCACTCGATCCAGCAGGCGCTCCGCCTCGATCCGGCCCACGCCGGCGCGCTCGCCGCGAACGCGAGCCTGCAGCGGCAGCGCGGCAGCGCGAGCGAGCAGACGCAGGACGTCGCCGGCGCGATCGAGGCCTACGAGCAGGCGCTCGAGCACGATCCGAATTCGAGCGCGGCGCTCGCCGCGCTCGACCGGCTGTACCGCCGCAGCGAGGCGTGGGAGCCGCTCGTCGAGATCCTGGCGCGGCGCGCCCGGCTCGCGACCGACGACGGCGAGCTCGTCGGCTGCTGGCTCGAGATCGGCGCGGTCCGCGACGATCACCTCGGCGACCTCGACGGCGCGATCGCCGCGTACGAGACTGCGAGCGAGATCGAGGCGACCAACGCCGTCGCGCTGCGCGCGCTCGAGGCGCTGTACGACCGGACCGAGCAGCACGACCGCTACGTCGCCGTGCTCGACGCGCAGCTCGACGCCGCGACATCTACCAGCGAGCGCGTGTCGATCTACGAGCGCATCGCCCAGGCCTGGGAGGAGCGCTTCGGCAAGCACGATCGCGCGGCGCAGGCGTACGAGCAGATCGTCGCGCTCGAGCCGCGCAACTTCGCCGCGTACCACCTGCTCGCGCGGATGTACCAGCAGGCCGGCCGCTACGACGAGCTGGTCGACACGTACCGCCGGCACCTCGAGGTGACCGCCGACGTCGCGACGCGCATCGAGCTGTGCGACGCGATGGGGCGCGTCTACGACGCTCACCTGCAGGACCTCGCGGGCGCGATCCAGGCGTACGAGGACGTGCTCGCGCTCGACGCGAGCCACGCGCACGCGCTCGAGGCGCTCGGCCGGCTCTACGAGAAGGCGGGCGCATGGCAGCGCGCGGTCGAGGTGCTGGGTTGCGTGCTCGAGCAGGGCGACGACGCGCGCAAGCAGGACCTCTACTGGCGCATCGGCCACATCCAGTACACGTACCTCGACGACCCCGACCGCGCCGAGGCGAGCCTGTCGCGCGGCCTCGCGCTCGATCCCGGCCACCTGCCGACGCTACAGCTGCTGACCGAGCACCACACGCGTCGCGGCGACTGGCTCAAGGCGGTGCAGCTGATGGAGCGCGCGGAGCGCCACACGCCGCTCGCGATCGACAAGGTGCGGCTGCTGCGCGAGGCCGCGGACATCCACCTCTACAAGCTGCGCCAGCCCGACCAGGCGAAGCGGCTGTACGCGGCGGTGATCGCGCTCGATCCCGAGCACGTCGAGGCCGGCCGCCCGCTCGCGGGGCTGTACTACGACGCCGGGCAGTGGGCCGAGCTGTCGCCCGTCATCGACATGCTGTGCCGCAAGCTCGGCGAGCGCCACGCCGACCGCGAGGAGCTCCACGCGCTCCACTACCGCGCCGCGCGCTGCGCGGGCGCGCTCGGCGATCGCACGAAGGCGCTCGGCTACTACGATGCCGCCTGCGAGCTCGATCCCGCGCACCTGCCGACGCTGATCGGCCGCGCCGATCTGCTGTTCGACCTGCGCGACTGGGCCAGCGCCGGCGCGCTCTACCAGACGATCCTGGTGCAGCACGGCGGTGGCCTCGCCGATCCCGCGCGCATCTACCACCGGCTCGGCGAGGTGGCGCAGGCGCTCGGCGAGCGCAAGAAGGCGCAGGCGCTGTTCCTCAAGGCGCTCGAGCTCGATCCGCGGCACGAGGGGACGCTCCACGCGGTGATCGACCTGCACGCGAAGCAGGGCGAGTGGCAGGCGGTCGTCTACGCGAAGCGCGGGCTGCTCGAGGCGGTCGCCGGCCGCGACAAGGCGAAGGTGCTCGACGAGATCGGCACGATCTATCACCAGCACCTGCGCGACGTGCAGAAGGCGACCGCGGCGTACGTCGAGGCGCTCGAGCACGCGCCCGACGATCGCCAGCTGCTGCAGAGGCTGCTCGACCTGTGCACCGAGACGAAGCAGTGGAGGCGCGCGGTCGAGACCATCGAACGGTTCGTCGCGATCGAGACCGATGCGTTCCGCCGCGGCCTCTACTTCCATGCCGCTGCGACGCTCTGCCGCGACGAGCTGAAGGCGCTCGACGAGGCGGTCGATCACTACGCTTGCGCGCTCGACAGCTTCTTCGCGCAACCCGACCAGCTCGACGACCAGCAGCTGCCGCGCGCGCTCAAGTCGTTCCACGCGATCGACGCGGTGCTGACGACGAAGCGCGACTGGAAGGCCCAGGAGCGCGCGTACTGCGACATGATCAAGCGGCTGCCCGCCGGTAACCCGGCGTTCCGCAAGCTGCAGGTCAGCTTGCTCGACGCGCTCGCCGAGATCTATCGCTCGCGCCTCAAGCAGTACAGGCAGGCGACCGAGGTGCTCGAGCTCGCCCAGCAGCTCGATCCCGCCAGCGAGCTGAGGCCGGGCGGCACCGACCGCGCCGAGATCCTCGCGGAGCTGTACGTGCTCGCCGGCGCCGATCACGCCGACAAGGCGGCACACCAGCACGCGCTCATGTTGCGCCGCGAGCCGTTCAAGTACGACTCGTACCACGCGCTCGCGCGGATCTACGCGCAGACGCGCCAGCACGACAAGCAGTGGTGCGTGTGCAGCGCGCTCGCGTTCCTGAACCAGGCCGATCGCGACGAGCTCGCGTTCTACGAGCACTACAAGCCGCGCGGCCTGGTCAAGGCCCGGCACGCGATGACCGCGGACAGCTGGGCCAGGCTCGCGCACCGTGACGAGAACCGCTACATCTCGGCGATCTTCGCCTCGTGCTGGCAGCCGCTCGCCGCGCTCAAGGCGTTCCCGCACAAGGACTTCGGCATCAAGCGCGAGGAGCGCCGCCAGCTCGACGGCGATCCGCTGATGTTCAGCAAGCTGTTCCTCTACGTCGGCAAGGCGCTGAACGTCGAGCTGCCCGACGTCTACCTCGTCGACGACAACAAGCCGGCGGACATCCAGCTCGCGAACGCGATCGAGAAGCACGAGGTGTGCCCCTCGTTCGTCGTGCGGCCGCACGTGCTGCAAGGCAAGCACGAGCGCGAGGTCGCGTTCGCGTCCGCGCGCCGGCTCGCGTTCATGCGGCCCGAGTACTACCTGCGCATGCTGCTGCCGACGAACAGCGAGCTCAAGCTCGTGCTGCTGTCGGCGATCGCGATGGTGCAGCCGGGCTTCGCGGTGCCGGCGAGCCTGCAGCCGACCGTCGACGACTACGTCGCGCGGATGCGCAAGCGGATGCCGGCCCACGCGCTCGAGCAGCTCGCCACGCTCGTGCAGCGCTTCGTCAAGGCCAGCCCCGAGCTCGACCTCGCGAGGTGGGGCCACGCCGTCGACGCCGCGTCGTACCGCGCTGGCTTCGTCATGTGCGGCAGCCTCGACATCGCGGCCCGCGCGATCGCCGCCGAGCCCGTCGTGGTCGGTGGCCCGACGGTGAAGGACAAGCTCCGCGAGCTCGTGCTGTTCTCGGTCAGCGAGGAGCTGTTCGCGATCCGCGCGAAGCTGGGGCTCGCCATCGCGTCCTGACCCGGCGCGCCGTGTGCAAGGCAGATGCCTCGGTGCATCGCCTTGCGCGCAGGCCTGTCGTCTGGATGCTGATCGTGGTGATCGCGGCGGCGGGAGCCGTGCAATTCATGCGCTGGCGCGGACCCGTCGTGCACACGACGCGGCCCGTACGGCGCGACCTCGAGCAACACATCGTGTCGAGCGGGCGCGTGCGCGTCCCGACCCGCGTCCAGATCGCGGCCCAGACCGCCGGGCTCGTCATGGCGGTCGGCGCCGTCGAGGGCCAGCGCGTGAAGCAAGGGGATCTCCTGGTCCAGATCGACGACGCCGCCGAGCGCGCGGCGGTGGCGCAGGCGGAGGCGGCGGTCAGCCAGGCGAGGGCGAGGGTCGACCAGCTCAGGCGCGTCGGCGCGATCGTCGCCACCGAGTCGCTGCACCAGGCACAGACCAACCTCGAGCGCGCGCAGAGCGAGCTCGCGCGCACGCAGCGGCTGGTCGAGACCGGTGCCGTCCCCGCGGTCGAGCTGGAGAACGCGCAGCGCGCCGCCGACATCGCGCAGGCGCAGAAGGCCGCCGCCGAGGCGCAGCAGGTGGCGTCCACACCGGTCGGCGCCGACTCGCGGATCGCGCTGACGCAGCTGCTCCAGGCCGAGGCCCAGCTGTCGGCGGCCAAGGTGCGCCTCGGGCAGACGCGGATCGTCGCGCTGCAGAGCGGCACGGTGCTCGCGCGCTCGGTGGAGCCCGGCGACGTCGTCGAGCCGTCGCGCACGCTGCTCGTGCTCGCCGCGGATGCCGACGTGCAGCTGGTGTTCCAGCCCGACGAGCGCAACCTGGCGTGGATCCGGCTCGGCCAGAAGGCGCGCGCGTCCCCCGATGCATATCCGCAGCAGGTGTTCGACGCGATCGTCAGCTACATCGCGCCGTCGATCGATCCGCAGCGCGGCAGCATCGAGGTGCGGCTGGAGGTCCCGTCGCCGCCGCCCGTGCTCAGGCCCGACATGACCGTCTCGATCGATCTGACGGTCGCCGCGAAGCCGGATGCGCTGACGTTGCCGGCGGCGGCGGTGCACGGCACGGCGCTGCCGCGGCCGTGGGTGCAGACCGTCGAGCATGGTCGCGTCGTGCGTCACGCGGTGGAGCTCGGGATCCGCGGCGAAGGCTCGATCGAGATCGTCGCCGGCATCGACGAGCACAGCGACGTGATCGTGGCAGAGGGCCAGCCGCTCGCGGCCGGTGCGCGCGTGCGCACGGAGCGCGAGTGATGCCGTTCGAGTGGTTCGTCGCGCTCCGCTACCTCCGCGATGCGAAGGGGCAGACCGCGCTGATCCTCGCCGGCGTCGCGGTCGGCGTCAGCGTGATCGTGTTCCTGTCGGCGCTGATCGGCGGGTTGCAGACGTCGCTGATCGACAAGACGCTCGGCGCGCAGCCCCACATCACGTTGCGTGTCCCGCGCGAGGCGCCGCGGCCGCTCGTCGAGGCGACCGGGAAGCTCGCGATCGCACGCCAGATCGAGGAGACCTCGCAGCGGCTGCGCTCGATCGATCAGTGGCCGAGCGTGATGGCGAGCGTCGAGACCATCCCCGGCGTCACCGCGGCCGCGCCGTCGATCCTGGGAGCCGGGTTCGCCGTGAAGTCCGGCGCGAAGAGCGCGATCCTCGTGCGCGGCGTCGACCCCGATCGGTTCCTGTCGATCATCGACCTGCGCCGGAGGCTCGTCGCCGGCCGCTTCGATCTCGACGGCGGCGGGGTCGTGATCGGCGCGAAGCTCGCGTCCGATCTCGGCGCGGCGGTCGACGACAAGCTGCGGATCTCGTCGAGCGAGGGCGTCGACGACGTCGTCACGGTGCGCGGCATCTTCACGCTCGGCAACGAGGCGGTCGATGGCACGTGGCTCGTGACGTCGCTGCGCCACGCGCAGTCGCTCTACGCGCTGCCCGGCGGCGTGACGCGCATCGAGCTCAAGGTCGCCGACGTGTTCGCGGCCGACCGGATCGCGGCCGAGGTGGAGAGCCGCACGGGGATCCCCGCCGACAGCTGGATGAAGCTCAACGCGGAGCTGCTCGCCGGGCTGTCGGCGCAGTCGAGCTCGAAGACGATGATCCAGTTCTTCGTGATCCTCGCGGTCGCGCTCGGCATCGCGAGCGTGCTGATCGTCTCGGTCGTGCAGAAGTCGCGCGAGATCGGCATCCTGCGCGCCGTGGGCACGCCGCCGGGGCGGATCCTGCGCGTGTTCCTGATCCAGGGCGGCCTCCTCGGCATCGCGGGGTCGCTCGTGGGCTCGCTGCTCGGCGCGGTGCTCGCGAAGATCTTCGAGGACGTCGCGCGCGATCCCGGCGGCGCACCGAAGTTCCCGGTCCAGCTCGATCCGTCGCTGTTCGTGCTCGCGACCGCGCTCGCGACGGGCGTCGGGCTCCTCGCGGCGACGATCCCGGCGCGCCGCGCGGCGAAGCTGGATCCGGCGACGGCGATCCGCAATGGCTGACCCTTCGCTCCTCGTCTGCGAGCGCGTCGTCAAGGACTACGGCGATACGGCGAAGACGCGCGCGCTC
>JBLMXA010000478.1:0-9108 GCA_050257515.1 Acidobacteriota bacterium
CGCAACCAGGTCGCGGCGGCCTGCGCGCCGGCCGTCGATTGCAGTGGGGGTGAAGTTGTCGTGTGGCGCGCCCGTCGCGTGATGGAAGTACGCACCCGCTTGGCCCGCCCGCCGGCAGCCCGCTTCATCTAACTTCCAGTTAACACGAACCAATCGGTCCGTACGAGCGAACTCGTGCGTGCGATCACGCACGTGTGCGCTGGCGCCACAGTTTCGCTAGAAAGCTCCCGAAACCGCGATGCCTCCGCTGGTCGGCGCGACCCAGCCGGTGACCGCCGCGTGGTGCGGATCGCGGTGCGTCGCGAGCCACCACACGCCGCCGGCGGCGAGCGCGCCACCCGCGACGAGGCCGATCACGCCGTACGTGCCGCGATCGCGCGCGGTGTCCTCGTTGGTCTTGTACACGGGGTACGAGTGCGCGGCCTGCGCCGTCTGATCGGCGGAGCGCGCCGACAGCAGCAGCGCGGTGCCGACCCCGAGGCCGACCGCGCCACCGACGACGAGCCCGTCGCCGACCGGATCGCGCCACCACGGGCGACCTTCCGCGCCCGGCGACACGGGCGGCGGCGGCGGTGGTTCGGCCTGCGCGGCCACCGGCGTGTCGGGCACGGGCTTCGGCGGCTCGGCCGGCTTCGGCCTGTCGCCTTCCGTGTCCTTCGTCTTCGCCGCGACGATCTGCTTGCACTCGCCGAGCTGCTCCTCGACGACCTTCTTGTTCTCCGCCGGCAGCTCGAACGCGAGCAGCGTGTTGTAGAGCTCGATCGCGCTCTCGCAGTGGCCCTGCTTGCGCTCGGCCTGCGCCCACGCGAACAGCGTCTCCGGATCGCCCTCGCGCGCGTACGACTCCGACAGCGCCGCGGCCGCGGCCGCGAGATCACCCTTCGTGTACGCCGCGACGCCGCGATCGAACAGCCGCTTCGCCTCCGCGTCCTTGGGCGCCGCGTGCGCCGACGTGCACGCGAGGACGATCGCGACGAGCGCGCGCGTCACTTGCCGGGACGCACGGGCATGAACGGCGAATCGGCGTTCCACTTCGTCGGCTCCTTCGGTTCGGGTTCCTTCGCCGGCTTGGCGTCGGGCCTGGGATGCGGGCGTGTCGCCGCGGCGTGCACGACCTTCTTCGCGGGCGGCGCGGGCTTCGCCTCGGCGGCCACGGGCTTCGGCTCGGCGGCCGCGGGCGTCGGCTCGGCGGCCGCCGGCTTCGGCTCGGCCGGCGCTGCCGGCGGAGCCGAGGCGGGCTCGGGCTTCGGCTCGGCCGGCGGAGCCGGCGCGGGCTCCGCCGCGACCGGCGGCGCTGGCGGCGGCGAAGGCGCCACCTGTGCCGCGGGCTCCGCGGCGCGCGCGGCCGGAGCCGTCACCTCGCCGCCGGTGCCGAGCGCGATGTACGCGCCGGCGCCGCCCGCGATCAGCACGGCGCCGATCGACAGGAACAGCGGCCAGCGCGCGCGCTTCTTGTCGCCGCGGATGTAGATCGTGTCCTCGAGCGGCCTCGGCACGACGGTCGCGCGCACGCGCTCGGTGACGTCGACCCGCGGCGGCACCTCGCGCTGGACGACCGGGTAGCTCACCGGCGGCGTCATCGCGCTGACCAGCCGCCCCGGGCTCGTCGGCACGACGATCGGCACCGCCCCGGGCATGCCGGGCACGACCGGTTGTGGCGGCGGCGTGCCCGGGCGCAGCGATCCGGGTACCGGCGACGCGATGCCCGGCTTGGTCTCGCGGCGCGGCGCCGGCGGCAGCGCCGGCGCGCTGTCCGGTGCGAACCCCGAGCCGGCGACCGGCACCGGCACCCGCGAGCTGTCGTCGCTGCCGGCGAGCGCGGGCGGCGGACCGATCGCGGTGTCGTTGTCGCCGGGCGGCGGCTGCGTGACGCTCGTCGTGTCGTCGTCGCTGACCGCCGCCTGCGCGGCGACAGCGTCGGCGGCCTCCTTCGCGCGCATCGCCGCCAGCGCCTCGCGCAGCTTCGCGTCATCGGGATCCGGCGTCTTGCCGGCCTCGATCAGCGTGCGCACGACGTGCTGCTCGACGAAGAATGCGCCCTGCGCCTTCGCGTGCGCCCACTCCTCGATGCGCTCGGGGAACAGGGTGCCCATGAGGCGGCCGAGCACGAGCGGTGACACGCGCAGCCGGTTCTCGTGCGCGAAGTCCTCGAGCGCGCCCTGCAGCTCGCGCGCGTTCGCGTAGCGCGTGTCCGCGTCGCGCGCGAGCGCGCGCAGCACGATGCGCTCGAGCGCCGGAGGGTACTCGGGGACGAGGCGCGAGGGCGGCACCGCGTCCTCGCTGACGATCGCGCTCAGGACCTGGTACTCGGTCTCGCCGGTGAACGGCAGCTGGCCCGTCGTCAGCTCGTAGATCAGCGTGCCGACCGAGAACACGTCGCTGCGGCGATCGATCGTGCTCTTCGACGTGCACTGCTCCGGCGACATGTACGCGATCTTGCCCTTGAGCCCGCCCTGCGTCGTGCCGGGCCGCGACGACGCGCGCGCGATGCCGAAGTCGACGAGCTTGACCGCGCCGTCGTAGCTGACGAGCACGTTCGACGGCGACACGTCGCGGTGCACGATGTGGAGCGGCTTGCCTTCGGCGCCGACCTTCTCGTGCGCGTAGTGGAGGCCGGCGCACAGCCCGGTCGCGAGCGTGAGCGCGGCGTCCATCGAGATCGGCACGCCTTGCTCGTTCGATGCGCTCGCGATCCGCGTCAGGTCCTCGCCGTGCACGTACTCCATCGCGAAGAAGTAATCGCCGTCTTCGACGCCGATGTCGTAGACCTGCGCGATGTTGGGGTGGTGGAGCGTCGCGGCGAGCCGCGCCTCGTTGAGGAACATCGTCACGAAGCTCTGGCTCGCGGCGTGCTGCGGCAGGATCCGCTTGACGACGACCAGCTTCTCGAAGCCCTCGATGCCGGTCGTGCGCGCGAGGTACAGCTCGGCCATCCCGCCGATCGCGATCTGACGGATCAGCTCGTACTTGCCGAGCCGGTCCCCCGGGGCGAGATGACGAGACCGCTGGTGTGCAGGGGTCACCACCCAAGCTCAAGGATAGAGGAAAAGGCTGATTCCTGCAGTACAATCGCAGGCGATGGTGGCCCGTGCGGTCTCGACGGGGTTGGCTTGTGTGCTCGCCGCGTGCAGCCCGTACGGTGGGGGCTCGTACTCGTGCACGATCGATAGCGATTGCGGTGGCGGCGGTGCGTGCAAGATGGGCTTCTGCGCGTTCGCCGATCCGGGGTGCACGGCGTCGGGCTACCGCTACGGCGACTATTCCGGTCCGCAGTCCGGACAGTGTGTCGCGGGCGGCAGCGGCAGCGACGCCGGCGTCGACGCGCCCGACAGCGGCTCGAACGATCTCTGCTACGGCAGCGGGCTCGTCCAGGCGTGCTTCGCGGCGACGCCGAGCGGCACGAAGACGTACACGACGAACACGACGATCAACACCGATGACACCTCGACGTGCATGGCGGTGACGAGCTCGTCTGCGTGGTGCGTGATCGCGGCGCAGACGATCGACGTCGACGCCGGCGCGACGCTGACCGCGCACGGCTCGCGCCCGCTCGTGCTCGTCGCGACGCAGTCGATCTCGATCTCGGGCACGCTCGACGTCAGCAGCCGGCGCGGCGGCACGCCGGGTGCGGGCGCCGATGCCGCGGGCTGCAACGCGGGCACCGCGCCGTCGGCGGCCGGCGGCGGCGGCGCGGGCGGCAGCTTCGGCGGCCAGGGCGGCAACGGCGGCGCGCGGTTCGACGGGTCGGCGGGCGGCATCGCCGGCGGCGCGCTCGTACCGACGGCGCTGCGCGGCGGCTGCAAGGGTCAGGACGGCGGCGGCACCACCGGCGGCGCCGGCGGCGCGGGCGGAGGCGGCGTGTACCTGATCGCGTCGACGTCGATCTTCGTATCGGGCGCGATCGACGCGTCGGGCGCCGGCGGCACGACGGCGACGAACAACTCGTCGGGCGGCGGCGGCGGCGGCGCGGGCGGCTACATCGGCCTCGAGTCGCCGAGCGTGCAGAACAGCGGCAGCATCTTCGCGAACGGCGGCGGCGGCGGCGAGGCGAGCGGCTCGACGACCGCCGGCACGAACGGCTCGGACCCGACGGCGCCTGGCACGCCGGCGCCGGGCGGCTCGCTCGGCTCGACGAACGGCGGCGACGGCGGCGACGGCGCCGCGGGCGCGACGCTCACCGGCGGCACCGGCACGATGGGCAACACCGGCGGCGGTGCCGGCGGCGGTGGCGGCGGTGGCGGCGGCGGCGGCATTCTCCACGTCCAGCCGAGCGCGACGCTCGGCGGTCAGAGCTCGCCCCCGGCGACCTAGGAGCGCGCGCGGGGGAGCCACCGCTGCGGGCTCGTGAGCTAGCAGCTCGCCATCATCATCGGCATGCCGCCGCACATCATCATGCACGGCATCCCGTTCGTCATCATCGACATCATCATGTTCATGCGGTCCTTCATCATCTCCATCTGAGAAGGATCCATCGGCATCATCTTCATCACCATCCCGTCCTTGCCCATCTCGCACGTCATCTTGCACATCATCGGCTGCATGCCCATGCCCATCATTCCCATCATGGGCATGCCCATCATCATCGGCATCCCCATCATCGGGTTCATCATGCCGCCCATCATCGGCATCGGCATCTGACCCATCATCGGGTTCATGCCCATCGGGTTCATGGGCATCGGCATGGCGTGGTTCATCATCGGCATCGGCATCGCGTTCATCATGGTGGCCGCATCCTAGTTTCGTACGCGGGCCGCGCAAGTCGACGGCGCGGGAGCGGCGCGTTTTCCTCCGCCGAGGCGGAGACCGTGCTCGGCGTTCCGCTTTGGCGGACGCACGGCGCGTTACGCGACGTGCTGCTTCGCGAACGCGAGCGCACGCTGCCACGCCTGCGCACAGGCCGCCGCGTTGTAGACCTCGGGCCGGCGCTCGTTGCAGAACGCGTGGTGCGCGTCGTAGGTGTGGAGCTCCATGTTCTTGCCGATCGCCTGCTGCACCTTCTTCGCGGCGTCGACCGTGACCCAGTCGTCGTGCTCCGCGACGTGCATCTGCACCGGCGCCTCGACCTGACTCCAGTCGGCGCCCGGAGGCAGGCCGTAGAACGGGATCGCCGCGGCGATGCCCTTCACGCTCGCCGCGGTCGCGAGCGTCATCGCCCCTCCCATGCAGTAGCCGGTGACGACGACCTTGCCGTTGCCGCGCGGATGCGTCTTCAGCAGGTGAACCGCCGACGCGAGCTCCTGCAGCGCCTTGGGGCGATCGAGCTTCGTCATCAGCTCCTGCGCCTTCGCGGCGTCGCCGAACGGCACGACCTGACCGTGATACAGGTCCGGCGCGAGCGCGACGAAGCCCTCGGCGGCCCACTTGTCGCAGATGCCCTTGATCTGATCGTTGACGCCCCACCACTCCTGGACCACGACGACCGCGGGGTGACGGCCTTCGCCTTTCGGTAGCGCGAGATATTCAGCCATGTGCCGCTTATACTGCGCGCCATGTCCGGACCGAAAGGCGCGCGAGGCCGCCGATTCGAGGGGGCGCTCGATCCGGCCGCCGCCGCGCTCAACGCGTCGGTCGAGTTCGACCGCCGGTTACTCCCGCACGACGTCGCCGGCTCGATCGCACACGCCGAGATGCTCGCCGCCCGCGGCCTCATCAGCGACGCCGACGCGCGCGCGATCGTCGATGGCCTGCGCCGCGTCGAGCACCGGCTCGCGACCGGCGAGCTGCCGTGGGACGAGGCGCTCGAGGACGTTCACATGAACGTCGAGGCGCGCCTCGTCGACGAGATCGGCGACGCCGGCCGCCGCCTCCACACCGCGCGCAGCCGCAACGACCAGGTCGCGACCGATCTGAAGCTGTACGCGCGCGAGGCGGCGGCGCGGATCGGCGCGCGCATCCGCGACCTGCGCGCCGCGCTGCTCGAGCAGGCGAAGGCGCACGTCGACACGCTCGCTCCCGGCTACACGCACCTGCAGCGCGCGCAGCCGGTGCGCCTCGCGCACCACCTGCTCGCGTACGACGCGATGCTCGCGCGCGATGCCGGCCGGATCGGCGATGCCGCGCGGCGCGCCGACGAGAGCCCGCTCGGCTCGGGCGCGCTCGCCGCGACCACGCTGCCGATCGATCGCGAGCGCACCGCCGGCGCGCTCGGCTTCTCGGCGGTCACGCACAACTCGCTCGACGCGGTCGGCGATCGCGACTTCGCGATCGAGCTGGTCGCCGCGTGTGCGCTGCTCCAGCTGCACCTGTCGCGGCTCGGCGAGGAGCTCGTGCTGTGGAGCTCGCAGGAGTTCGGCTTCGTCCGCATCGGCGAGGCGTACTGCTCGGGCAGCTCGCTGATGCCGCAGAAGATGAACCCCGACCTCGCGGAGCTGCTGCGCGCGAAGATCGGCCGCGTCGCCGGCGACTGGATCACGCTCGTCACCGTCGTCAAGGGCCTGCCGCTCGCCTACAACAAGGATCTCCAGGAGACGCAGGAGCCGCTCTACGACGCGACCGAGACCGCGCTCGCGTGCCTCGAGGTCGCGCGCGGGATGATCGCGTCGGCGAAGTTCGACACCGCGCGCATGCGCGCCGCGATCGACGCCGGCCACCTCGTCGCGACCGAGCTCGCCGACTACCTCGTCACGAAGGGCGTCGCGTTCCGCGAGGCGCACGACCTCGCCGGCCACCTCGTGCGCGTCGCCGCGTCGCGTGGCGTCGAGCTCGCGGCGCTGCCGCTGGACGAGCTGCGCGCCGCGCATGCCGCGTTCGACGCCGACGTCGCCGAGTGGCTGGATCCGGCACGCGCGGTCGATCGCCGGCGCGTCGTCGGCGGCCCGGCGCGCGAGCAGGTCCTGGCAGAGATCGCCCGCATCGAGTCCGAGCTCTGACACCGGCGTCGCGGCACCTCGCGGTTTCTCGCGCGGGCGCGACGCGATCTCGTGGGTTTCGGCGCGGCACCATTCCTGCTGTGGGTTGGGGTGTGCGCCTCGTCGTTGCCGTCTTGCCGCTCCTCGCCGCCTGTGCCGATTCGTACGGCGCGCTGTCGCTCGACCCGTCCGCTGGCCCACCACTCGGCGTCGGCCTCGTCGAGCAGTTTCGCGTCGACCAGGTGCTGTGCGAGAGCGGCATCGACGGCTCGTGCGATCCGACCAACCCGCCGCACCTCGCGGTGAGGGTCGGCTCGGGCAGCGCGGTCGCGATCGCGAACGTCGACCAGACGACGGCAACGTTCGGCGCGCAGGGCGCGGCGGAGGGCAGCGGGACGGTCGTCATCACCGGCGGCGACGACGTCACGATCCAGCGCACGATCGACGTCGTCGCGCTGGCGCAGACGATGCTGACGGTATCGCGGGACACCGGCTCTCCGGTGTACTCGCCGGTGCGTGCGTTCACGAACGCGAGCGTGACGATCGACCAGGCCAACCTCGGCGCCGGCGGCACCGCGGTCGCCGGCAAGGCGCCGCTCGTGGCGAGCTCCGGGCTCGTCGCGGTCAGCGGCGACGTCGTGACGACCGCCGCGACCCCCGGAAGCGTGCAGATCACCGCCGCGCTCGCGACGCTCGAGCTCGACGTCGTCGATCCGAGCATGATGGCCGACTTCTCGATCGACGGTTCGCGCACCGACCAGGTCATCCTCTACACGAGCACCGGCACGATTGCGCTGTCGTTGCTCGCGACCGATGCCAACGGCCTGCCGATCGTCGGCGGCGGGCCCGAGCCGACGTTCTCGATCGCCGACCCGTCGATCTTCGGAGTCACCGGCGGTAGCGGCAGCGGCAACACGCGCGAGCTCGACGTGCAGGGCTACGCGGGCGGCAACACGACGATGCAGGTGACGTGGGGTCAGGTCACGAAGACGTTCGCGATCAGCGTCGTCGCGCGGTAGAACTGCGGGCCATGGGCCCGTTCGAGTACCGAGATGGCGAGCTGTTCTGCGAAAACGTCCCGCTCGCGAAGATCGCCGACGAGGTCGGCACGCCGGTCTACGTCTACAGCCGCGCCGAGATCGAGCGCGCGTATCACGCGTTCGACGCCGCGCTCGCCGGCGTCCCGCACGAGATCTGCTACGCGGTGAAGGCGAACTCGACGCTCGGCGTGCTCGGCGTGCTCGTCCAGCTCGGGGCCGGCGCCGACATCGTGTCGGTCGGCGAGCTGTACCGCTGGCTGCGCGCCGGCGGCACGCCGGACGAGGTCGTGTTCTCCGGCGTCGGCAAGACGGAAGCCGAGATCAAGACCGCGCTCGAGGCCGGCATCGGCTGCTTCAACGTCGAGAGCGGCGAGGAGCTCGGCGTGCTCGACAAGGTCGCGCGCGCGCTCGGCAAGCGCGCGCCGGTGTCGCTGCGCGTCAACCCCGACGTCGATCCCGAGACCCACCCGTACATCTCGACCGGCCTCAAGCAGAACAAGTTCGGCGTCGCGATGGCCGAGGCGCCCGCGCTGTTCCGCGAGGCGGCCCGCCGCGAGGGCCTGCGCGTCGTCGGCGTCGACTGCCACATCGGCTCGCAGCTGACGAAGACGTCGCCGTTCACCGACGCGATCGCGCGGCTCGTCGCGCTCGTCCACCAGCTCGGCAAGGACGGCATCGAGGTCGAGCACGTCGACATCGGCGGCGGCCTCGGCATCGACTACGGCAAGGGCGATGGCGCGCCGCCGTCGCCGGCGGAGTACGGCGTCGCGGTGCAGCGGGCGCTCGCGCCGCTGACGTCGCTCGGCGTCAAGGTGCTGACCGAGCCCGGCCGCGTGATCGTCGGCCAGGCCGGCGCGCTCGTGACACGCGTGCTGTTCCGCAAGCACAACGAAGCGAAGCACTTCACGATCGTCGACGCGGCGATGAACGATCTGATGCGGCCCGCGCTGTATCAGGCACATCATCCGATGAAGCCGGTGAAGAACCCCGAACGTCCCGTGACCGCGACCGACATCGTCGGCCCGATCTGCGAGACCGGTGATTTCTTCGCGCGCGATCGCGAGCTGCCCGCGCTCGAGCAAGGCGAGCTGCTCTGGATCGGCGCCGCAGGCGCGTACGGCTCGGCGATGGCCTCGAACTACAACACGCGGCCGCGCGCGCCCGAAGTGCTCGTCAGCGGTGCGTCGTATTCGGTGATGCGCACGCGGGAGAGGGGGGAG
>JBLMXA010000479.1:0-7584 GCA_050257515.1 Acidobacteriota bacterium
CGACGGGTGCGCGGCGACGAACCCGACGCGCAACGACGGCAGCAGCTTCTTCGTGAACGAGTTGACGTACAGCACGTGCTTGCCGCCGAGCATGCGCAGCATCGGCCGGTACTCGCCGTCGCCGAGCATGTCGGAGCCCCAGTCGTCCTCGAGGATCGCGACGCCGTGCCGCGCGCACAGCTCGAGCACGCCGCGCATCTCGCCGCTCGTGTACGAGTAGCCGGTCGGGTTGTGGAAGCTCGGGATCAGATACGCGAGCGCCGGTCTGTGCGCGAGCGCGCGGTCCCACGCGTCGAGATCGAGGCCGGCGAACGGATCGAGGTGAAGCCCGACCAGCTCGTGGCCGAGGCTCTCGAACAGCAGCTTCGCGTAGGCATAGACCGGCGACTCGACCGCGACGCGCCGCACCGCCAGCGCGCGCGCGACGATGTCGAGCGACTGCTGCGAGCCGGTGGTCACCACGATCTCGCTGTCGTCGACGTCGAGCCCGCGCGCGACGAGCCGCCGCGCGATCGCCTCGCGCAGCGGGCGGTAGCCCTGCGCGTCGTACTGACTCGGCATCTTCTCGCGCAGCACCGACCGCGCGCACTCGGCGATCCGCTCGGTCGGCAGCAGCGCCGGATCGATGAACACGGTCGACAGCGCGATCGCGCCGTCACCCGGCAGCTCCGGCCGCGACAGCGGCGGCGCGACGATCCCGGGCAGCGGCGGCTCGGCGATCGGCGCGGGCGCCGCGACCGCGCTCGCGGCGAGCACGAACACGCCCTCGCGCTCGCGCGCCTCGACGAGGCCGCGCGCGACCAGCTCGTCGTACGCCGCCTGCGCGGTGTTCTTCGACAGCCCGAGCTGCTTCTCGAGCGCGCGCACCGGCGGCAGGCGCGCGCCCGGTGGCAGCGCGCCGCACGCGATCTCGTGCTGCACGCTCGCGACGATGTCCGCGGCGGTGACTCGGCGGCCGGCCGCGGCGACGTGGAGCGCGACGTGAGGAGAGCGCATGGCGCCGGATATACCGTTCGCGCCACGCTGGCGCGAAGGGTCAGCAGCCCGAGCATCCATGAGACAGCGGTGAAGCCGGCTAATCGGGTGGTCACCGCGTGCGTGGCCGGGCACTTACGCGTGGCACGGCCGATGCTGATGCGGCGCGCCACATGATGAAGCGCCTCGCCTACCTGCTCTCGCTCGGTGCCCTGCTCCATGCTGCGCCCGCGTGCATGGACGACGGCGCCGCCGACTCGCCCGACGACAACCTCGAAGACCAGGACAACAAGGCCGATATCTCGTCCACCACGCCGGTCGTCACCGACGATCAGCTCAACGGTCTGTGGCGGACGTCCGCCGGCTCGAGCGACCTCGTGATCGAGTCGTGGAGCGCGATCGGCATCCGCCTCCACGGCCCCGATGGCAACGTCATCCAGCTGGCGCGCACCGGCGACGAGCTCGCCGGCGACGGCGTCCAGCTCGCGATCCACCCGAACAAGGCAGGCATCCGCGACGACTCGATGGACGGCACGATCGCCGGCCAGACCGTGCACCTCACGCGCGACACCGCGGTGAAGCCGCCGATCACGCTCGCGTTCCCTGGCGATCGACCGTACCGCGTGTGGCTGCAGGACACGATCATGCCGATGGCGCAGCAGGACCGCGAGTCGTTCAAGCACTTCACCCACTCGCCGGTGATGTCGTTCCTCTACAGCTGCGAGCTCTACAGGCACGGCTCGTGGCTCAACAAGTACATGAAGGGCGACACCTACCAGGACAAGGCGAAGAGCTTCGCGAACATCATCTACGCGATGGACTACAGCGACACGACGCCGCACGCGATCGTCGGCAACTACAAGTTCCAGACGGCGGTGAAGGCGAACCTCAAGGACCAGTCGCAGATCGGCCTCGCGCTGTCGAGCTTCGGCATGTACTTCTCGACCGCCGCGGGGGGTGCGCTGCGCTTGCCGATCACGAGCGACTCGACCGCGTACTTCATCACCGACCGCCCGGCGCGCGCGGCACTGCTCGGGCTCGTCGTCATGAAGACGCCGGCGCACGGTCCGCTCGCGAGCACGTTCGGCCGCCAGCTGCTCGACCTCGGCGCGATGCAGGCGAGCGACAGCTCCAGCTACGCGCGCGCGATGATGGAGCTGCTCGTCAAGTCGTCGAACAAGTCGGCGAGCCTGCTGTCGGGCACCGGCCGCTCGGCGCTGACGGACTGGTACTCGGTCATGGCGATCGAGGATTACCGAGGCGTGGCCTTCGGCGATCCCGGCCTCGGCTGGGGCTACAACATGACGAACGGCCAGTTCTACGGCCTCGTCGTGCGCGCGCTCGCGCGCCCGGGTCAGCTGGATTCGGCCGGCCATCCGATCCTCGGTCAGGTCATCGTCGGATCGACGCTCCAGCCCGGCGACCCGTCGTACGCCGACGTGCTCAACGGCGGCAACGACATGCAGGAGTATCCCGACATGTCGCGGCTCAAGACGCTCGCGACGTCGTTCCTGCGCCAGTATCACACCGATGCCGTGCAGCGCGTCCAGAACGCGTTCGCGAACATCGTGCCGGCGAGCGAGCTCGACTGGCGGGCGCAGAGCGACATCTTCCACTTCATCACCGCGCAGCTCTACGACTCGCAGGGTCGCACCAGCAAGCTGGTCGGAGCGCAAGCGGACGACGCGATCGAGGCGGTCGTCGGGCTGCTCGATACGCTGAATGCCGACCGCGCGAACTTCGAGACCTACATCCTGCAGAACGGCGTCACGCAGTCCAACATGCCGGCACCCAGGTCGACCGGATTCTAGGCGACACGCGTGTTAGCATCGAGTGGGTGAGGATTCCGACCGTCGTAACCGGTGGTCTGTGCATCTGTCTGTCTGCGAGTGCGCTGGCCGAATCTCCGGCGGAGCTGCAGGCCAAGGGCGAAGAGCTCGCGAAGCAGGGGCACTTCACCGAGGCGATCGACGCGTTCAAGGCGGCCGACAAGGTCGAGCCGACGGCGACGCACGCGTGCCTGATCGCGCTCGCGTACACGCGGCGCGAGCTGTGGCCGCAAGCCGAGATCTGGCTCGCGCAGTGCCAGGTCCGCGCGAGCGCGAAGGATCCGCTTCCCGAGTGGGCGCCGGCCGAGCAGGACCAGATCAACGAGCGCCTCGCGGCGGCGAACGTCGCGCCGGTCGAGCTCGACGTCGTGCCGGTCGACGCCGGCGCGAAGCTGACGGTCTC
The DNA here is from genome assembly GCA_050257515.1 of Acidobacteriota bacterium. GTDB lineage: Bacteria > Myxococcota_A > Polyangia > Haliangiales > Haliangiaceae > JABFXX01. The sequence continues at coordinate 3,208 of JBLMXA010000479.1, forward strand.
GAGCTTCGCGCCCGACGAGCAGTTCTCGCCGCGCACGATCCACCTGCCGCCCGGCCTGCACACGATCCGCGCGACCGCACCGGGCTATCAGGACGCCGAGCAGCAGATCGAGATCAAGGACAAGACTCCCCGCAAGGTCGTGATCAAGCTCGAGAAGCCGGGGAGCGGCACGCCGCTGCCGCCGGGGCCGGGGGCTGCGTCCACGATGTCGTCGCAGAGCAAGGTGCCGTGGCTCGTGATCGGCGCGGGCGGCACCCTCGCGCTGGTCGGCGCGAGCCTGCACGTCTTCTATTACAGGCCGAAGTACGACGTGCTCAACAAGGCCTCGGCCGACAACAACCCGACCGCCTACAACCAGGCGCTCCCCGCGTGGCGGACCGCGCGCGAGGTGACGCTCGGGGTGTACGGCGCGGCCGCGCTGACGCTCGGCGTCGGCGTGATCCTGAAGTACACGGTCTACAAGGACCACGAGCGGGCGCCGGCCGTCGGCTTCGTGCCGGTCGCCGGTGGCGGCGTGATGTCGCTGGAGCTGTCGCGGTGAACACGCAGGCGGATTCCAAACCGCCCGGCGACTACTACTGCCCGACGTGCGAGAAGACGTACGCGACCGGCGAGAAGTGCCCGCTCGACAACACGCGGCTGGTCAAGCTCGCGATGCCGATCGATCCGTTCATCGGCCGCGAGCTCGACAAGCGCTACACGATCGTCGAGAAGCTCGGTCAGGGCGGCATGGGCGCGGTGTACCGCGCGCAGCAGCACGGGCTCGGCCGCGAGGTCGCGATCAAGGTCGTCAACGCGATGCTGGTCTCCGAGCCCGAGGTGATCAAGCGGTTCCTGCGCGAGGCCAAGCTCGCGAGCAAGCTCGCGCATCCCAACGCGGTCGCCGTGCTGGATTTCGGTCAGACCGAGGACGGCGTGTTCTACCTCGTGATGGAGCTCGTCCAGGGCCGCACGCTCGACGTCGTGATCAAGGCCGAGCGCACGTTCCGGCCCGAGCGCATCGTCCGCATCGCGGCGCAGGTGTGCGACGCGCTCGACGGCGCGCACGCGCTGCAGATCGTCCACCGCGATCTCAAGCCGTCGAACATCATGCTGCTGTCGCAGGGCCGCGATCTCGTCAAGGTGCTCGACTTCGGCCTCGCGAAGTCGGTCGCCCCGGATCAGACCTCGACGACGATGACCAACGCGGGCGCGCTCCTCGGCACGCCGGCGTTCATGCCCCCCGAGCTCGCGCTCGGCCAGCCGTGCGACGGCCGCGCCGATCTCTACTCGCTCGGCGTGGTCCTCTACCTGCTCGCCGCGGGCCGGCTGCCGTTCGTCTCGGACTCGGCGCACGAGCTGATCGCGATGCACGGCACCGAGGTCGCGCCGCCGGTCACCGGCGTGCCACCCGCGCTCGGCGCGGCGATCGACCGGCTGCTCGCGAAGAATCCCGGCGACCGCTACCAGACCGCCGCCGACGCGCGCGAGGCGCTCGAGGCCGCGCTCGATGGTCGCGTCGCGACGCCCGCCGCGGGCGTGCCGCTGCCGTCGGACACCCAGCCGAGCATCGGTCCGTTCCCCGCGACGTCGTCTCAGTTCCAGCACCTCACCACGCCCCGGCCACCGGTCGTGCCCGCGGACAAGGCGAGCGTGGCCAAGCAGACCGCGCGCGGGCGCAGCGAGACCGAGATGGATCGGCTCGTCTCCGGCGACACGATGGCCGCGGTGAACGACACGATGATCCACGTGCCGGCGACGCCGAGCCGCCGCCGCTGGCTCTTGCCGGTGCTCGTGCTGGGCATCGCCGGCGCCGGCGCCGGCGTGTACGCGGTCGCGAACGGCTCGTCGTCGTCGCCTCCCGCCGTGGCTCCCGCTCCGATCGCCGCTCCGGCTCCGGCTCCCGCTCCGGCTCCGGCTCCGGCTCCGGCTCCGGCTCCCGATCCGGCTCCGGTCGCCGCGCCGCCGGCTCCGGTCCCCGCCGAGCCCAGCCACCCGGTCGAGCCCACGCCCGCGCTGCACCCGAAGGTCACGCGGGCGCTCCATCACGCCTCCGCCCCGCCCAGGCGGCCGCCCGAGGCGACGCAGCCACCGCCGCCCGCGCCGCCGAAAAAGGAGCCGCCGAAGGCCGGCAGCGCGTCTCCCGGCAACGGCCCGCTGCCGTTCTAGACTCATCTTGTCCGATCCGCGGTACGGTTCCCGCCGATGTCGGACCGCAGTTTCGCGCTCACCAAAGGTAAGCGGGTCCTCTACCTGACGAAGGATCCCGAGCGCGTGCGCGACCAGCTCGCCGGCAAGCTGACCCTGCGGATGGCGGACCTGTCGCCCGACGAGCTGCTCGACAACATCAACACCGACGCGATGACGCCGGCGTGGGTGTGCTTCGACTACGACCCGAAGGAGATCGCGAAGAACGCGTACGCCGGGCTCGTCGTCAACGGCCAGCGGCTGATCCCGCCGAACGCGCTCGCCGACGGCGACTTCGAGGTGATCGTCGCCGGTGCGCAGAAGGGCGTCGGCAGCTCGCGCGAGACCGCCGCGCAGTGCGAGGTGTTCTCGGGCAGCCGGCTCGCGATCGCGAGCTCGTTCGCGCCGATCCACGCGCGCAACAACATCAACATCGGCCAGCTGATGGCCGGGCACGACGTGATCCGCCGGCTCGAGGCCGGCGAGCGGATCTCGCTCGACGAGCTCACGCGCGGCTACGATCCGATCACGAAGCTCGTCGTCGAGAGCGGCGGCCTGCTGCCGTTCTGCGCGCGCCTCGCGAACGGCGAGGTGAAGGTGCCGGCGCCCGGCACGGGGGCGCGGCCGATGACGCTCGCCGAGAAGATCCTCGCGCGCAAGCTGCTGCCCGGCCAGGGCACGCACGTCGAGCCGCACGACGCGGTGCTCGTGCGCGTCGACGCCGGCTACTCGCACGAGTTCACGACCGCGCAGGTCGACAAGTTCCTCGCCGACGAGTACGGCGACTACCAGGTCAAGAACCCGTCGAAGTTCGCCGTGTTCGAGGACCACCTGATCTACGCGACCGGCGTCGCGTCGATGGCGAAGTACGCGGACAAGATCGAGAAGCTCCGCGAGCTGCAGCGCACGTTCGCCGCGAAGACCGGCGTGCGCAACTACAGCGCGCAGGACGGCGTGTCGCCCGGCATCTGCCACCAGGTCGCGCGCGAGCACATCATCGATCCCGGCGACTTCGTGCAGGCGACCGACTCGCACACGTGCATGGGCGGTGCCTCCGGCGCGCTCGCGTGGGGCGTCGGCGCGACCGAGTACGCGGCGCTGCTGTACTGGGGCTTCACGCCGATCGCGGTGCCCGAGTCGATCCGGTTCGAGCTGGTCGGCAAGCTGCCGCCCGGCACGTCGGCGAAGGACGTGATGCTGCACATCCTCGCCACCTTTGCCCGGCGGGAGCAGACGCTCGACCGCGTGATGGAGTTCGGCGGCGAGGGCCTGTTCGCGCTGTCGCCCGACGAGCGCGCGACGCTCGCGAACATGGCGACCGAGTGCAGCGCGCGCGGCGCGGTGATGGAGGTCGACGACACGATGCTGCGCTGGATCGCCGGGCGGCGGCCGGGCGTGTCGCTCGACGAGCTGCGCGCGAAGGTGGTGACGCCCGATCCGGGCGCGCACTACGACGGCGGCGTCCATCGCATCGACCTGTCGCAGATCCGACCGATGGTCGCGACGCCCGGCGATCCGGACCGCGGCATCGCGAGCGATCCGAAGAACGGCGCGTACGTCGACGAGATCGGCCGCGTCCACATCAACATCGCGTACGGCGGCTCGTGCACGGCCGGCAAGCGTGACGACATCGACATGTACGCGCGCGTGATGGCGGAGGCCGAGCAGGCCGGCAAGCGCGTCGCGGACAGCGTGAAGTTCTATATCCAGTTCGGCTCGCAGGAAGTCGAGCAGTACGCGAAGGAGCGCGGCTACACCGAGCTGTTCCGGCGCACCGGCGTCGAGGTGATCAAGCCGGGCTGCGGCGCGTGCATCGGCTGCGGCCCCGGCGTGTCCGAGCGCGGCGATCAGGTCACCGTGTCGGCGATCAACCGCAACTACAAGGGCCGTTCGGGTCCCGGCAAGCTGTACCTCGCGTCGCCGCTGACGGTCGCAGCTTCTGCGGTGCAGGGCGAGATCGTCGAGTACGACGACGGGATGTTCGCGGCCAAGAAGTAGTTTTGGTAATTTGTACGCGTCGATGGCGGGTACGAAGAAGAAGTCCGGCGTCCGGCGTCCGGCGTCCGGCGTCCGGAAGAAGAAGACGCCAGCCAAGCCCGCCGCGAAGAAGGCCAAGCCCGCCGCGAAGTCGAAACCGAAACCCGCTGCGAAGAAGCAGAAGCGTTCTGCCGGACGCCGGACGCCGGACGCCGGACGCCGGACGCCGGACGC
>JBLMXA010000480.1:0-10825 GCA_050257515.1 Acidobacteriota bacterium
ATCGGCGGCAAGCCGGAGCGCGTGTACGTGCTGTACAGCGCGGACGACGCCGGGCTGCGCGTGCGCGCGTCGGCCGATGGCGGCAAGACGTTCGGCAAGCCGGTGACCGCGCTCGAGGGCATCTACGGCCACGCGGTCGTCGGCAGCGACGGCAGGCTGCACGTCGTGACGCTGAACGGCGGCCCGCTCGGCGCGTACGGCTCGGCGCAGCAGACCGTGCAGTACGCGGTAAGCGCCGACGGCGGCGCGACGTTCTCCAAGCCGCTGGTGGTCAGCGGGCGCGACGAGGAGATCCCGTTCTTCTTCTCGAACCCGTCGCTCGCGGTCGACACCGCGCGCAAGTGGCTCTACTTCGCGTACGCGCGCGGCGGCCACGACGCGAAGTGGGACATCGCGCTCGCCGCGACCAGGGACGGCGGCAAGACGTGGGTGCGCGCGTCGCTCGGCGACGGCTGCGCGATCCACATGGTGCCGGACCTCGCGGTCGATCCGGCGACCGGCACGCTGCACGTCACCTACTACGACTCGCAGGGCGCGCCCGGCCGCTACGTCCACGCGACGTGCGGCGCGGGGCTGGTCAAGTGCACGGTGGTCGGCGCGATCAACTCGCAGCCGTTCGCGGCGCTGTCGACGGAGCGCCACGGCTCGAAGTGGATCGGCGAGTACGAGGGGCTCGTGATCGACGACAAGCGGCGCGTGCTGCACGCCGTGTGGTCGCAGCCGGTGAACGAGGGCGGCAAGGTCGTGTCGCGGATCTTTCACGCCGCGGCGAAGCTCGGGAAGAGGTAGGACAATAGGGAATAGGCAACAGAGAGCCGAGAAGTTTGAATTCAGACTTCTCGGTTCTCGGTTGCCTATTCCCTATTGAGCCTAGCCAGTCGCCATCACTGGGGCCAAGGACTCGAGATCGAGCGATCTCCGCCGGGTCTCGTCGAGCTCGACGTGCTCGACCGCTATCGACCCGAGCGCCCGGGTCGCCCACCGTGACAGATCAGTCCAGCTACCGCTGAGGTCCACCTCAGGCGGTAGCAAGAACGCGTCGTAGTGATCAGCGTAGGCATCCGCATCTTCCAGGAACCTGCACTCCAAGAGCAGCAGGCCATCGGGCAGCTTCACGATGATCGACCGCGGCACGTCGTAGAACTCGCGATAGACGAAGTCGACCCACCGGCCCATTGGAGTCGTGCTCAGCGCGTCGCCGAGCCGTTCGCCGAGCTGGCGGTGCGGATGCGCTCGTGCACGACCTTGGACGCCGGCGCGCACAGGCGCAGCCGGTCGTCGGCGTCGGCGATCGCGGGGGCGCCGGGCAGCGTCGACTCGAGGCGCAGCTTGCGGTCGAAGCACGCGAGCTTGCCGTGCGGCGCGCTCGCCAGGTAGATCGGCTTGGCCGCGTAGGCGAGCTGGTGGCCGTCGGTCGTCGACAGCGGCGTGAGCGCGGGGACGTAGTCGAGCTCGCGGAGGTCGAGCACGCCGAAGCCCGAGCCGCCGTCGATCGTGTCGTCGTCGTCGTCGTCGGTCGTGCGCAGCGACTTCGTCGCGACGCTGACGGTGAGCGCGACGCAGCGCTCGTCGAGCGACGCGAGCGCGGTGTCGCCGTGCTTGTCGACGCCCGCGGTGCGCAGGCCGCCGAGCGCGACCGGCTGGCCGCCGAGCGTCGGCAGCGCGCCGTCGGCGAGCACGACGTCGTGCACGGTCAGCGCGGCGGGCTTCGCCTTGTCGGGCACGTAGTGCGTGGCGACCGACGCGCCCGGCAGCTCGACCTCGAGCGTGCGGCCGTGGACGGCGAGCACGTAGCGGCCGGCGGTCGTCGGCACGACCGCGACGCCGGGGCGCAGCGAGATCCGCGTGCCGTCGGCGAACGTCTTGTCGAATGGCTTCGCGAGCACCGGCGCGAGGTCGGCCTTCGCGACGAACAGGTGGAGCTTGCCGACGTCGTCGTTCGTCGCGAGCTTGGTCCAGGTGCAGCCGGCGTCGCCGGCGAGCTCGACCTCGGCGTAATCGCCGCGCATCGCGACGAGGTGCATCGGCACGACGTGGCCGACGCGCTCGGCGCGCGGACCGTCGAGCGTCGCGACGTGGAGCGCGGCCGCGTCGTCCGCGGGCGCGGTGCGCAGCGCGGCGTCGTGCCACACGAGCACGTTGTCGGCGGCGGCGGTTCCGGAGATCAGGAGCAGCGAGCAGGCTAGTCTACGCATGGGCGCGCGGAACCTGACACGAGCCGACCGCCGGGTCGACGCCAATCTTTGTTACGGCGACAGCAGGTGAACCGCGATCAGCACGGGAATCACCACCGCCATGATCGCCTCGCCGGCGATCAGGCCCGACGCGAGCGGCATGCCGAGCTTGTCGGCCGTCTTACGGTGATAACGCTCCCAGACCGAGTACAGCACGCCGCCGAGCACCATCGTGAACACGACCGCGCCCGGCACCATCATGCCGATGCCGAGGCCCGCCGGCGATGGCAGCCACTTGCGCCAGCGCGGCTCGCCGAGCGCGATCAGGATGCCGACGGCGACGCCGATGACGAGCGCGAGCAGCGCGTACTTCGGGAGCGCGTCGACGCCGCTCGAGAACGTCTCGGCGACACCGGCGATGCGTACCGAGATCGGCGACGACAGGCCGTGATCGCCGCCGATGCCGTACGTCGACTTGTACAGCGGATACGTGAACGCGACCGCCGCCGCGCCGATCGGAGCGGCGATCAGCTGCGAGTACGTCATGTAGCGCGGCGTGGTGCCGATGATGTGCGCGCACTTGTAGTCCTGCATGATCGCTTCGGACGACGTCGCGACCGTGCCGGTGGTGCCGCTCGCGACGAGGTTCGTCGTCAGCTTGCCGGGCGCGAGCCCGGCGAACACCGCCTGCATGAGGTTCGTCAGCTGGCTGATCGGCCCCCAGTTCGTCTCGCCGAGCACGCGCAGGCCGACGAGCATCAGCGCGATCGACAGCAGGATCGCGATCGACGTCATCCACACCGGCAGGTCGAAGCACGTCGCCTGCACGACGATGAGCCCGGTCGCCGCGATGATCGCGCCGATCACGACCCACCGCAGCGGGAACTCGCCGGTGGTGTCGATCGACTTCGCCGACAGCGTGCTGAACGTGCGCGCGAGCGTGCGCCACTTGAGCAGCAGCGACGTGATGCCGGCAGCGACGAGCATGCCGGTGCCCGGCCACATCACCCACAGCAGCAGATCGTTGCGGTTGAGCGTGTGGACGATGTCCGGGTACAACAGCTTCGGCGCGATGATCCACGACAGCACGCCGCCGACGGCCATGCTGACGTTGATGCGATTGCCGACGATCATGCCCGAGCCGATGCTGAGCAAGCTCACCGAGAAGCCGGCGCTCGTCGACGCGGCGGTGAGGCCGCCCATCGTCGCGAACACGACCTCGGGGATCAGGTTGCCGCCCCACTTCGTCGTCAATAGCCACACGCCCGCCGACGCGAGCAGCCCGAGCCCGAGCGCGAGCGCGCCGGCGCGCGCGTCCTTGCCGCGCGCGTCGAGCACCATGATCGTCTCGGCGGCGGCGACGCCGTCGGCGTACGTCAGCTGCTCCTCGACGACGTAGTGGCGGCGCAGCGGTACCGCGAGCAGAAGGCCGAGGATCGCCGCGCACGTCAGCCACAGAAACGAGTACAGCGGCTTGGGCGCGTAGGAGTAGTGCAGCTTCGGGTTCTGCGCGACGAAGTCGAACGCGGCGAGGATCACGCACATGAACGCGGTCTGCGCCGCCGCGGTGCCCGCGGTCTCGACGATGTTGTTCTCCCACCGCGTGAAGTCGCGGAACAGCAGGCCGAGCGACAGGTAGCCGAGGAACGCGGCGACCACCGACACGTTCGGGCCGAAGCCGAGCTTCAGCACGACGTACGGGTACGACGCGCCCATCAGCGCGGCGACGAGGACGCCCGCGATCACCGCGCGCAGCGTGAACTCGCGCGCGCCTGCGGGCTTGGCCGTGACGCCGGGCAGACTCTCGGCCGATTCGCTCACGCCCCCTGCATATCAGGCGTCGGGCGTCGCGCGTCAGCCGTCGGGTCGGAAAAGACAACGCCCGCGAGTCCTTCGGACCCGCGGGCGGTTTTCGCCAGGCGCCTGGTTCAGTGGTGCGGGTTGCCGTGCCCCTTGTTCTTGTCGTTCGGGTTCGGCGGCGGCGGCTGGTTGCCACCGGGCGGCGGGGGCGGCGGCTGCTGCGTCTTCTTCTGGTCCGCGGCGGCCTTCTTGCGCGCCTCGTCGGCCTTGCGCTGGTCGTCGGCGGCCTTGCGCGCGGCCTCGTCGGCCTTGCGCTTGTCGTCGGCGGCCTTGCGCTGCTCGTCCTGCTGGCGGCGCTGATCCTCCGCGGCCTTCTTGCGCTGGTCGTCGGCGCGCTTCTGGTCCTCGGCGGCCTTGCGGCGCTGATCGTCGGCGGCCTTGCGCGCGGCGTCCTGCTGCTGCTTGCGCTGCTCGTCCTGCTGCTTGCGCTGCTGCTCCTGCTGCATGCGCTGCTGGTCGGCGGCGGCCTTCTTCGCCGCCTCCTCGTCCTTCTTGCGCTGCGCGTCCTCCTGCTTGCGGCGCGCCTCGTCGGCCTTGCGCTGGTCGTCCTGCTGCTTGCGCGCCTGCTCTTCCTGCTGCTTGCGGGCCGCCTCGTCGCGCTTGCGCTGCTCTTCCTGCTGCTTGCGCTGGTCCTCGGCCTGCTTGCGCGCGAGCTCCTCCTGCTGCTTCTTGGCCGCCTCGTCGCGCTTCTTCTGCTCGTCGGCCGCCTTGCGCTGCTGCTCCTCGAGGCGCTTCTGGTCCTCGGCCTTGCGGCGATCGATGTCCGCCTGGCGCTTCGCGTTCTCCTCGGCTTCCTTCTTCTGCTGCTCCTGGAACCGGCGATCCTGCTCCGCCTTCTCCTTCGCGAGGCGCTCCTGATCCTTCTTCGCCTGCTCGTCGCGGCGGCGCTGGTCTTCCTGCTGCTGCTTCAGCCGCTGGTCGGCGAGGCGCTTCTGTTCCTCTTGCTGCTTGCGCTGCTGGTCCTGCAGCCGCTTCTCCTGCTCCTCGAGCCGCTTGCGCTCGGCGTCGCTCGCCGCGCGCTGGCGCTGCTCGTCGAGCTTGCGCTGCTGGTCCTCGAGGCGCTTGCGGTCCGCGTCCTGCTTGCGGCGCTGGTCGGCGATCCTGCGCTGCTCGTCGGCGAGACGCTTCTGCTCCTCGCGCTGGCGGCGCTGCTGGTCGGCGAGCTGGCGCTGCACCTCCTGCTCGCGGGCGCGGCGCGCTTGCCACTCCGCCTGGCGCGCGCGCGCGTCGCGCTCGGCCTGCGCGCGGCGCTCGCGATCGAGGCGGCCGGCCTCCCACGGGTCGACCGTGGTCTTCACGTAGACGACGCGGTGATCGCGCATCCAGTTGTCGCTCGGGCCGGCGATCCACACGTCGTTGCCGTGGCGGTGGTAGCGGCCGACCTGGACGCTGCCGTCGAGGTAGACGCGGTAGTTGCCCGTCGCGTAGCGACGGTTGAGATCGATCGAGAACAGGTCCGGCGCCTGCACCCAGCGCCAGTTCGAGTCGGGCACGTACGCGTCCGTCGAGTAGCCGACCGGCGCCCAGCCGATCCAGCCGTCGTACTGGCGCCAGCTCACCCACGCCGGGCCCCACTTGGTATCGGGCACCCAGACCCAGCGATTCGACCACACCCAGCGGCCGTAGTGATCGGTGGCCCAGCCGAACGGATCGGCGGACACCCACAGCAGGCCGTAGTCGGTGTACTTCCAGCGGCCGTTCGCGTACGGGACGTAGTTCGGGATGTTCGGCGTGAACACCCAGCCGTACGTCGGGTCGTCGTACCAGGTGCCGTAGGGATCGAGCTGGTCGTAGAACACGTCCATGTTCGCGACCGGGTCCGCGGGCGCCGACACGCTGACCGTGTCGTACGTCGGCTCGTCGTAGGTGGTCGGCTCGGTCGGTTGCGGCGGCGGCGGCGGAGGCGTCGGCTCCGGCGGCGGCGTCGGCTGCACCGGCGGCGGCGGCGTCGGCTGCGTCGCGACCACCGGCGGCGGCGCGGGCTGCTGCGGCGGTGGCGGCGGCGGGACGTATTGCGGCGGTGGCGCCGACTGGATCGTGCAGCCGGCAAACAAGATCGAGGCGAGTACGCTACGTAGACGCATTAGGACCTTTCGACGCTAGCCGGGTTACGACGGCCCGTCCCCCCGGCGAATTCAAAAGAGCATACGCTGGATGGTACGTTTCGATCCATGCGCCGGCTGCGAATGACAAATTTGCACCGCGGGGCAGCTTGCATCGGCACGTCCTGCGCGGTCGAAGATCTGCAGTTTCACTTCACCGTCTGGTACGAGAATCTCGATCTCGACGAGCTCGCGCGCGTGTACGGCGACGAGCTGATCGATCGCCTCGCGTTCCACGTCGCGCTGTTCCAGCTCAACGCGGTGTGCAGCCTCAGGCCCGACGTCATCGAGCTCGGGCCGTGGGCGCGCTGGCTCACGCCCGAGCTCGCGGCGCTGTGGCAGACCGTGTTCCGCAACGTGTGGGGGCAGTGGCGGTGGGAGCACGACCTACCCGACTACCTGCCGCAGTTTGCCGACGCGCCGCACGCCGCGCCGCCTCCCGCGCGCGTGCCCGACGGGCCGACCGAGCTGCTCGCGTTCTGCGGTGGCGGCAAGGACAGCCTCGTCGCGCTCAAGCTGCTCGAGCGCGCGCAGCTGCCGTTCGCGACGCTCGGCTACGCGCACTCGATCTACGGCGGCGCGGCGCACCAGCACGCGCTGCTCGATCGCGTCGGCGGCGCGAGCGCGCGCGTGCGCGCCGAGCGGCAGTGGATCTACGACGACTTCCTGGACTCGCCGGTGATCGAGCTCCATGGCGCGCGGCTCGGCGTGAAGTCGCTGCTCGCCGCCGAGACGCCGGCCTCGCTGTTCGCGGCGCTGCCGCTCGCGCTCGCGCGCGGCTACCGCGGCCTCGTGCTCGCGCACGAGGCGAGCGCGAACGCGGAGAACTTGATCTGGACCCGAGATGCGGATCGAAAGCTGCGCGCCGAAGGCGCGCTGGCGAGCTCTCCGCAGGAGAGCGAGCGGATCAATCACCAGTGGGGCAAGAGCTGGGAGGCCGAGCAGCTGCTCGACAGCTACGTGCGCGCACACCTGCTCGCGAACGTCCGCTACTTCAGCGTGCTCGCGCCGGTGCACGACGAGGTGATCTTCGAGCTGCTCGCGCGCGACGGCGAGCTCGCACCGCTCACCCACTCGTGCAACCTGAACAAGCCGTGGTGCGGCGACTGCGCGAAGTGCGCGTACGTGTGGCTGCAGTTCGCGGCGCACCTGCCGGCCGACGTCGTCGCGCGGACGTTCGGCGACAACTTCGGCGAGCGGCCGGGCAACGCCCGCCACTTCGAGGAGCTGCTCGGGCTCGCCGAGCACACCCCGTTCGAGTGCGTCGGCAGCGCGCCGGAGTCGCGGCTCGCGCTCGCGCTCGCGCGGGACAAGGGCGCGCTCGGCCCGCGGCTCGCCGCGCTCGCCGCGCGCTGCGGTGCGATCGACGTCCCGGAGCTCGCCCGCCCGCTCGTCGCGCTCGGCGATCCGCACGGCATGCCGGCGCACGTCGCCGCGGCGGTGATGCCGGTTCTCGCCGACGCCGCGGCCGCCGCGGCAAAACGCCTCGCCGGCTAGTCGACCCGCCAGCACGTGCAACTCGTTGTTTGCACGCACGCGATCCGGGCACGTCGGTTGCTCGAGACAGGCGCACCCATGCGTAGCCTCGTGTTGCTGGCCACCCTCACCGCCATGCTCGTCCCGGCCTGCTCGTCGCCGCCCGACGGCGATCCCGAGGACGGCGTCGCGGTCGACGAGGGCAAGGAGGACAACTTCCTGTCCGCCGACGCCCAGGAGTACGTGCTCGAGGGCCAGGCGAGCGTGCAGCTCGACGCCAGCATGGCGACCGCATCCGACGCCGATCGCATGGCCGCCGCGAAGAAGCTGATCGGCTACAAGCAGATCGCGATCGCGTGGTTCGTCACGCAGTACTTCGTCGACAAGGAGAACGAGGACGCGAACTTCCACTTCGGCGGCTTCGGCGGCATGGCGAAGGGCGGCATGTGGGACGACCTGCAGGTCACGCCGCACGCCGACAACATCACGTACGACTTCACGTTCAAGCAGCTCGCCGCCGGTCCCAAGAACCTGATGTCGAAGCTGCCGATCCGCATCGAGGGCGGCAAGAAGGTGTTCGACCTCTACGTCGGCAAGCCGACGAACGAGGAGATGACCCACCTCGTGACCGACGAGGAGTGGTACCGCCAGGATCCGTGGGGCAGCTGGGATCCGAGCAAGGTCAGCGACGCGCAGAAGGAGCTGATGACGTTCTCGATCGAGCCCGACTCGCGCGTGACGACCGACGCGTTCTTCGACACGAACCGGCTCATCGACGACGGCCTGCTCGACGTCGACATCCACTTCGGCTGGGACTACCACGACAACTTCCACCTCAAGCACTCGGCCGAGTTGTTCACGTGGCTCGTCGATCAGGGATTCAAGGCGCCGGTCGCGTCGTGGGACCAGCTCACGCACACGTCGGGGCCGTTCACGCGCACGTTCGAGGCGAACGGCAAGACCGTGAAGGTCGAGGTCCGGCTGTTCTTCGGCAAGCCCGGGGCCGAGAACGACACCGAGACCGACGCCGGAGGCAAGGTGCTCGAGGCCGACGTCCGCGAGTCGTTCAAGAAGCGCGACGTGATCGTGTTCGAGGGTCACGCCGGCCCGTTCTACGGGTTCTCGATGGCCGACTGGAACAAGACGAACGAGGGCGACTTCGACGACAGCGAGATGCGCACCGCCGACATCGCGTCGAAGTACCAGATCGTGCTCGCCGAGGCGTGCGAGACGTACCAGATCGGCGAGGCGCTGAACGAGAACCCGAACAAGAACGGCAAGAACGTCGACGTCATCACGTCGATGTCGTTCTCGAACGCGGCGACCGCGGTGGTCACGAAGGACTTCTTGACCGCGCTGTTCGCGCACGACAGCTCCGACCGCCTGCGCCCGCGCAACATCCTGTCGCTGCTCACCAAGCTCGACAGCGAGGCCGAGGCCGCGGGCTTCCACACGATGTACGGCATCCATGGCATCGACGAGGATCCGCACCTGCACCCGTTCGCGAACACGGCGAAGTTCGGCGACAAGTGCTCGGCGAACGCCGACTGCGGCGGCCCCGGCAACCTGTGCATCACGATGGGCTCGTCCGGCAAGCGCTGCACCGCCGCGTGCGCCGGCGATGGCGGCTGCCCCGACACGTACACGTGCAAGGCGGTCGCCTCGAGCTCGACCGCGACGATCTTCGGCCGCGCGTGCGCGAAGTGAGCTACGGGCCGTAGGCCGCGGCGCTCGCGAACAGCGCGGCGCCCGCGTTGCTGGCGGTGGTCTCGGCGCCCGCGCCGAGCTCGAGCTGGCAGTTCGCGACCGGAAAGCCCGTCGCCGAGAACCGCTGCACGTAGGTCGTGCCGTCGGGCGACGTGTCCCAGTAGGTGACCCCGGAGGCGTGGCGCAGGCGCAGGAACCGATCGGCGACGGGATCCCACGGCAGCGTCGCGTACGTCGTCAGCGTCTGGTTCGACTGCGAGCGCAGGTCGACGACTCCGCCGTGGACGTCGAAGTCGACCATCTGGGCCGACGTGTAGAGCTTGACGAACATCGACGCGGCCGGCGCGCTCGGCGTGCCGGCGACCTCGGCGACGCCGCACAGCCCATCGCTCGCGAACGCGTTCGCCGACCGGTAGTACGCGGCCTTGCCGGCGTTGACGGTCGCGGCGAAGTCGACCTCCATGTTGCTGTTGGCCTGCTGGATCGAGAGGCCGGTCCCGTTGCTCACGATCCACACGCCGGTCGTCACGCCGGTGTCGAACCCGTCGCTCACGAGCTGCGTCGCGCCGCACGCCGTCGGCGGCACGGTCGGACCGTCGGCGGTGATCGCATCGCCGGACGCGTCGATCACGATCGCTGGCGCGTCTCCGCCGCCGCCGCCACCACCGCCACCGTCGCCTGCCCCGAGCGGATCGAAGTGAAGGCGGCCGCAAGCGCAGAGCACGACGAGGATGCCCGCCCGGATCACGCCCCATCGTACCCGATCAGTTGCCGGCGGCCTTCTGGAGCTTGTGGCCGATCGCCGCGAGCCGCTGGTGCAGCGCGTGTGCCTGCGTCGCGATCTCCTCGAACTGTGCGTCGCGCGCGGTCGCCGCGAGCTGCTCGGCGCGCGAGGACAGCGCGAGCACCGAGGCCGACACCTCGCCCGGATCGGCCTGCGCCGTCTCGCCGTTGCTCGACGTCACCGTCGAGTTGACCTGCGCGACGTCGCTGGCGAGCTGACCCATCTCGATCATCAGCTCCTTGAGGCGCGTGTTGCGCGCGGTGACCTCGGGCGCGTGGGCGATCACGTCGTTCGCGAGCTGCTCCTGCTGCTGGCGCGCCGCGGACAGCGCCTCGATCAGCTGCTTGCCGGCACCCTGCAGCTTGCCCTCGCAGTCGGCGATCTCGCCGAGCACCTGGTTCGCGCGCTCGAGGTGCTTGACCGACGTCAGCGGCGTCTTCAGGAACAGCTCGCCGAGCCGCGCGTAGCTGCTCAGCTGCTCGACGAAGCTCGCGGCAGCGGCGAGGAGCGGCGACGACTCGGGTTTCGGCATGCGCGCACTCTACCTCCGAACACACCGCCACAGCCGCACCTCGTGGCCGCGAGCCGCGTGCACCGCCGCGACGTCCCACCCGCCGCCGCCGAACAGGCCGCGCATCGCGAGCAGCGAGTGCTTGTACGCGTACGTCACGAGCTCGCCCGCGCGCAGCTCGACGCGCGCGCGGGCGTCGTCCCAGCGCGCG
>JBLMXA010000481.1:0-6824 GCA_050257515.1 Acidobacteriota bacterium
ATCGGCGCGGCGACGAGCAGCGGCGGCACGATCGCGAGCAGCAGGCGCGCGACGACGAACGTCTCGCGGAGCACGCCGCCTTTGCCGTGCACCTGCGACGCGAACAGCACGTACACGATCGTCAGCGCCATCCCGTGCTTGGGCACCAGCGTCGCGATGCCGGCGGACGCGATCGCGATCGCGAGCGTCGCGGCGGCGAGCGCGGCGAACGTCTGCCCCGACGGCACGTGGCCGACCGCGATCTGCCCGGCGACCAGCCAGCTCGTGCACGTCACGACGATCGCGACCGGCGCGAGCGCGATCAGCTTGCCGATGACGACCGTCCAGCGCGCGAGCGGCCGCGACCACAGGTACGTCGCGGTGCGGTCCTCGATCTCCTCGCCGATCGGCGCGGCGACGAGCAGCGGCGGCACGATCGCGAGCAGCAGGCGCGCGACGACGAACGTCTCGCGGAGCACGCCGCCTTTGCCGTGCACCTGCGACGCGAACAGCACGGGCAGAAGCCCGATCGCGAGCGCGACCCACAGCGCCTTGCCGCGGACAAGGCGGACGAGCGACAGCCGCGCGAGCGCCGACAGTGCCACGCCGGTCGACGGCACGCTGCCGGTCCCCCGTCGAGGGATTCTCTCCTCCTGAGGATGGCCCGTCCTCGCTTCGCTGCGGGCGGGCATCGATCGATCGTCGTCGATCACGCGCGCCCTCCGGTCAGGTAGTCGAACACCGCGCCGAGGTTGTTGTCGGGCGAGGTCAGCGCGCGCACGGCGATGTTCGCGGCGAGCACCGCGTCGGCGAGCTGGTCGTAGCAGCGGTCGGGATCGCGGGTCTCGATCAGCACCGCGCCGCGCTCGAACGCGAGCCGCGCGACGTGATCCGCGCCGGCGAGCGCGGCCGCGATCGCGCGCGGCGCGTCGCACTCGACGCGGATGCGGTGCGGGTGGCGATCGATGAGCTTGCGGATCTCGTAGACGTTGCCCTCCGCGAGCACCTGGCCGCGGTAGATGACGACGATCTCCGACGTCAGCGCCTCGATCTCGTAGAGCACGTGGCTCGACACGACGATCGTCTTGCCCGCGTCGCCGAGCGCGCGGATGCGCTCGACGATGTCGACGCGCGCGACCGGATCGACGCCGGTCAGCGGCTCGTCGAGCAGGAGAAAATCCGGGTCGTGCGCGATCGCGGTCGCGAGCTTCGTGCGCTGGCGCATGCCCTTGGAGAAGCCCTTGACGCGCCGGTGCATCGCGTCCGTCATGCCCATCTGATCGATCGCGCGCTCGGCCGCCGCGGCGGCGCGCTCGCGCGGCACGCCGGCGAGCTCCGCCATCACGGTGACGAGCTCGAGCGCGGTCAGGTCGTCGTACGTCTTCTCGTGCTCGGGCGCGTAGCCGATGCGCGCGCGCACCGACGCGTCGGCGAACGGGCTCTCGCCGAACACCTTCAGCTCGCCGCGCGACGGCCGCAGCAGGCCGGCCATCATCTTGATCAGCGTCGACTTGCCCGCGCCGTTGGGGCCGAGCAGGCCGACGATGCCACCCTTGCAGTGCCAGGTGACGTCGGACACGCCGAGCACGTGGCCGTACCACTTGCTGCAGCGCTCGGCGGTGACGACGTCGCCGGGCATTCAGGCGTCCCCGATCACGCGTAGGAACGCGGCCTCGACGCTCTCGCGGCGGACCTCGAGCTGGCGCACCTGGAGCGCCGCGTCGCGCGCCTTCGCGAACACGAGCTGGCTCGTCGCGTCGGCCGGCAGGTCGACCTCGAGCGCGATCGGCGACGTGACCTTGCAGCGCGCGCCGGCGGCCTCGAGCACGTCGGCGAGCTTGCCCGCCTCGGCCTTGACCTCGACGGCGAGCTCGCTGTCGCGGCCGCGGGCGCCGCGTAGCTCGTCGATCGAGCCGACGAAGCGGATGCGGCCGTGGTGCATGATCACCGCGTGGTCGCACACGCGCTCGACGTCGGGCAACAGGTGCGTCGACAGCACGATCGCGCAGCCGCGCCGCGTCGGCAGATCGGTGACGAGCTCGAGCATCTCGTCGCGCGAGCGCGGATCGAGGCCGTTCGTCGGCTCGTCGAGGAACAGGATCTCGGGATCGTGGACGAGCGCCTGCGCGAGCTTCACGCGCTGCTTCATGCCGGTCGAGTAACCGTCGATCGCCTGGTACCGCTTTTCCTCCAGACCAGCATAGTAGAGCGCGGCGTGCGCGCGCTGCATCGCCTCGGTGCGCGGCAGCCCCGACAGCTCGCCCGCGTACGTGCACAGCTCGACCGCGCTCATCCCGAGCAGCAGCGCCTCCTGCTCGGGCATGTAGCCGACGCGATCGCGGATCGCCGGCCCGTCGCTCGCGCACGACATGCCGAGCACGCGCGCGGCGCCCTCGAACGGGATGAGGCCGAGCAGGCACTTGAGCAGCGTCGACTTGCCGGCGCCGTTGGGCCCGAGCAGGCCGATGATCTGGCCCTCGATCTTCGCGTCGAGCGCGTCGAGCGCGGTGATCTCGCCGTAGCGCTTGGCGAGCCGCTCGAGCTCGATCAGGCTCATCTCACGACCTCGAGCGTCACCGGCGCGACGCCGGCGTCGATCATGTCGAGCTGCTTCGCCGCGGCCTCCGACAGATCGATGATGCGGCCCTTGCCGTACGGTCCGCGATCGTTGATCCGGACGATCACGCTCCGGCCGTTGCGCGTGTTCGTGACGCGCACCCTCGTGCCGAGCGGCAGCGTGCGATGCGCGGCGGTCAGCGCGTGCGGGTTGAAGCGCTCGCCCGACGCGGTCATCTGCGCCTCGCCGTACCACGACGCGTAGCCGCGATACACGTTCGCGGCGTGCTGCGGCGGCGCCGCGTGATGGCAGGCGGCGACGAAGAGAAGAACTAGCCGCCAAGACGCCAGGTTCGCCAAGACGGACGCCAAGGCATTTTTCTTGGCGTCTGTCTTGGCGTGCATGGCGTCTTGGCGGCCCATCTTCATCGCGTGCAGCCGGCTCCCAGCGTGCGGCCGGCCTTGTCGAGCGCGGCCTTGCGCAGCTCGTGGCCGGTCGGGCCGTCACCGAGCTTCTTGCGCAGGTCCGCGCCGTGGCCGGGGCCGAGGATGTCGCGCAGGTAGGCCTCGCGCTGGAACGTGTCGGAGTGCTCGTGCGTGTGGCACTGCGACGCGCACAGATCCTCGGGTGGCGCGCGGCGCACCGCGCTCGGCTTCTCCTCGCCGCCCTTGGCGACGTGGATCGAGGCCGGGCCGTGGCACACCTCGCACTGCACGTCGCGCAGCTTGTCGTTGTGCGCGAGGTTCGAGCCGCCGGGCTTGTCCCAGCCGGTGACGTGACAGCCGATGCACTCGAAGTCGAGCTGCTGGCCGCGATCGACGAGCGTCTGCCACGCCTGCGCGTGCACCGTCTTCTTCCAGAACTCGACCGCATCGGAGTGACAGTCGCCGCAGCTCTCCATGCCGACATAGCTCGCCTGGCCCTTCGCCGGCGCCGGCACCGGCTTGCCGGCGGCCGCCTTGACGTTCGCCTCGCCGGCGGCGACGTCGTACGCCTTGACCTGGTCTTGCACCGGCACGCTGCACGCGAGCGTCTTCGAGATGCGCACCTGATCGAGCGTGAAGAAGCTGCCGTGCGCGGGCGGCACGAGCGGGTGGGCGGCGAGCCGCGCCTTGTCGGCGCGCAGCTGCTCGCGTTCGGCCTTCTTCTGCGCGACGAACTTGGGGTCGGCGCTCGGATCCTTCTCGAACTTCGCGAGCTCGGCGTCGAGCGCCGCGACCTGGCGGTCGATCTGCGCCTGCTTCGCCGCCGCGGCGCCCGGACCGATCGCGTCGGCGAGCGGCAGCGCGCCGCGCAGGTAGACGTCGACGCGGCTGACGACCTGGCCGCGGTTCGCCGGCACGACGAGCCACGCGCCGTCGACCTTCGTCGGCTCGATCTCGACCTTGTCCGGCTCCGGCGCGTTCTGCCCGAGCCCGGCGACCGCGAGGTCGATGCCGCCGATGTCGCGGACGAGCACGACCGCGTCCTTCTTCGTGCTCGCCTGCACGAGCGCGACGATCACCCGCGCGCCGCCGGCCTTGAGCTGCGCGACCGCGCGCTTGCCGGCGCCGACCGGGTCCGCGATCTTCACGCCAGGCACCGCGTCGTCGGCGATCACGCCGAACACGCCGACCTTCGCGTCGCCGACCTGCTCGATCTTCGGCGGTGCCAGCGGCAGCCCCTGGTCGCTGACGTCCGACGCGACGCGCGGCAGCCGCACGCCGGCCGCGCCCCTGCCGAGATCGGCCGGGCCCAGGCCGACCGCCGCGACCCCGAGCTCCTTCTGGTAGATCTTCACGAGCAGGTCCGCCTTGAGCTCCTCCTCGGCCTCGAGGTGCGGCGGCACCGGCACCTGCGAGTAGAGGAGCGAGCCGGCGTCGACCACGAGCACGGGGCCGCGGGCGCGGGCCTCGTCGACCAGCCGGGTCGTCCGCGAGATGTCTCCGAGCGGATCCGAGGTGCAGCCGCACGGCCCGATCTGGCCGCGGACCTCGGCCAGCGCGAACAGCGTGAACGCCGGCTTGGCCGGCACCGGCTCGGCGGCCGAGCCTCCGCCTTTCACCTCTGATTTCGAGCAACAAGCGGTCGCGGCAATCAGCGCGACGAGCGCCAGCCCACGCCACATGACGGCTCATATAGCACGTTGACAGGTGGGGGATGGGTGGGTAGGGTACGGCGCTTTTCGAAAAACCGATCGAGGAACCATGGCCGTCGCGCTACGCATGTCACGTCAGGGCAAGAAGAAGTCGCCGTTCTACCGTATCGTCGCTGCCGACAAGCGCTGCGCCCGTGACGGCCGGTTCATCGAGCTGCTCGGTACGTACCACCCGATCACCAAGGTGCTGAAGCTCGACCAGGAGCGCTACCAGAAGTGGATCTCGGTGGGCGCACAGCCGAGCGGCACGCTCGCCGCGGTCATCCGTCGTACGGCCCGCGCCGCGACGAAGAGCGCGTGATGGCCAGCGAGTCGCCGGATCTCGCAGAGCTGATCCGCTTCCTCGCGGTCAACCTCGTCGACAAGCCCGACGAGGTACGCGTCGAGCTCGTCGAGGAGCGCACCGCGAACGTCTACGAGCTCGAGGTCGCCGAGAGCGATCTCGGCAAGGTCATCGGCCGCGGCGGCAAGACCGCGCGCGCCCTGCGCACGATCGTGCAGACGGTCGCGCCGCGCTCGCGCAAGCGCACGCTCGTCGAGATCCTCGAATAACAGAGCTCGTGGCGGACTCGACCACGAGCTCGAAGCCCGGCCGCATCGAGATCGGCGACATCGCGCGCGCCCACGGGATCCGCGGCGAGGTCGTGATCGTCACCCACGATCCGGACTCCGACACGCTCGCGGTCGTCGACACCGTCTATGTCGCCGGCACGCCGCGCACGATCGTCGAGGCGCGCGAAACCCAGAAGGGCTGGCTCGTCCAGCTCGAGGGCGTCGCGACCCGCAACGACGCCGAGGCGCTGCGCGGGCAGGTCGTCGAGGTCGACCGCGATCAGCTCGAGCTCGGCGACGACGACATCCTGCTCGCCGATCTCGTCGGCTGCGCGGTCCGCAAGGTCGACGGTACGCCGTGGGGCACGATCGTCGAGGTGGTCGCCGGCGACCTCCAGGACCTGCTCGTGATCCACGACGGCGAGGTCGAGCGCATGCTGCCGCTCGTCGACGAGTTCGTGACGAGCATCGACGTGGAGGGCAAGGTCGTGACGATCGACCCGCCCGAGGGCCTGCCGGAGGCGAAGAGATAAGCCGCCAAGGCGCCATGCACGCCAAGACAGACGCCAAGACGATCGTCAATAAGACATCTTCTTGGCGTCTGTCTTGGCGCTCTCGGCGTCTTGGCGGCTAGTCTTCGTCTCGCGTGAGGTTCACGGTCGTCACGATCCTGCCCGAGCTGATCGAGCCGTCGCTCGCGGCCGGTGTCGTCGGCCGCGCGCGCGAGGCGGGCGTGATCGAGGTGGCGACGATCAACCCGCGCGACTTCACGCACGACAAGCACCGCTCGGTCGACGACACGCCGTACGGCGGTGGGCCGGGCATGGTGATGAAGCCCGAGCCGCTGCTCGCCGCGATCGGCCACGCCGGGCAGGGCCACCGCGTGCTGCTGTCGCCCGCCGGCAAGCCGCTGACGCAGGCGCGCGTGACGGAGCTCGCGCAGCTGGCGCACGTGATCCTCGTGTGCGGGCGCTACGAGGGCATCGACGAGCGCGCGATCGAGCTCGGCATCGACGAGGAGCTGTCGCTCGGCGACTACGTGCTGTCGGGCGGCGAGCTCGGCGCGCTCGTCGTCATCGACGCGTGCGCGCGGCTCGTGCCGGGCGTGCTCGGCGAGCCGACGTCCGCCGACGACGAGTCGCACTCCGCCGGGCTGCTCGAGTACCCGCAGTACACGCGCCCGGCCGAGCTCGAGGGCCGTGCCGTGCCGCCGGTGCTGGTGTCCGGCAACCACGCCGCGATCGCCGCGTGGCGGCGCCAGCAGGCGATGCAGCGCACCGCCGCGCGCCGGCCCGAGCTGTGGCGCCGGTTCCGGCCGAGCAAGGCCGACGGCAAGCTGTTCCCGCCGCTCGCGTCGCGCACGCACGTCGCGCTCGTCCATCATCCCGTGCGGGATCGCGCCGGCGCGATCGTGACCACCGCGCTGACGAACTTCGACATCCACGACCTCGCGCGGTCGTCGCTGACGTACGGGCTCGCCGGCTACCACGTCGTCACGCCCGTGACCTCGCAGCGCGACAAGGCCGAGCACATCGCCCGCGCGTGGTCGCAGGACGAGAAGGGCGAGCACCGCGCCCGCGCGCTCGGCCTCGTGCGCAC
>JBLMXA010000482.1:0-13632 GCA_050257515.1 Acidobacteriota bacterium
CACGAAGACGCGCGTGCGCTACGGGTTCGGCGAGCAGGGCGCCGCGCACGTCTACGTCAACACGTCGTGGGGCCTCGTGCTGGTGACGCTCGCGCCGGTACGCGGCGGCTGGGAGTCGTGCGCGCGGCCTAGCGGCCCGTGAAGCTCGGCGCGCGCTTCGCGAGCAGGGCGGCGATGCCCTCGCGCGCGTCGTCGGTCGCGATCGTCTCGGCCTGCGCGTAGGCCTCGAGGTGCGCCGCCTCGCGGACGTGCAGCGCGAGCCCGCGGCGGATCGCCGCCTTCGTCGCGCGCACCGCGAGCGGCGCGTTGCCCGCGATCTCGCGTGCGAGCGCCATCGCGTCCGCGAGCACGTCGTCCGCCGGCAGCGCGCGGTTGACCAGGCCGAGCGCGGCAGCCTCGGCACCGTCGACGAGCCGCCCGGTGAGCAGCAGCTCGTTCGCGCGCGGCAGCCCGATCACGCGCGGCAGCAGGTAGCTGATCGCCATGCCCGGGCCGAGCCCGAGCTTGACGAAGTTCGCGCCGTACTTCGCGTCGCGCGCGCCGACCCGGAGGTCGCACGCGAGCGCCAGGCCGAAGCCGCCGCCGATCGCGTGGCCGTTGAGCGCGCCGACGACCGGCACCGCGAGGTCGAGCAGCGACAGGAACGGCTCGTACATCGCGTACGAGCGCTCGTTCGGCGCCGCACCCTCCGCGCGCTGCAGCGTCGACTTGAAGTCGGCGCCCGCCGAGAAGCACGCGCCGGTGCCGGTGACCACGAGGCAGCGGATCGTCGTGTCCGCGCGCGCGGTAGCGCTCGCGGCGGCGAACGCGTCGAGCAGCTCGGGCGTCATGCTGTTGCGGTTGTCGGGCCGGTTCAGGGTGATGACGCCCACCGTGCCGTCGGTGGTGTAGCGGACCGCATCGGACATGGGCGGAGGGTACTGCGGTTTTCGCAGAAGGCTGCGGATGCCGCAGGGCCCATCCGGAGATCTCCACGTGATCTAAGCAAGTTACGAATGGCCCGCGCGCTGCAATTCAGTCGGCTCGAAAGGAAACCCGCCATGAACACCAAGGCCCTCATCGCCACGCTGCTCGTCATCGGTTCGTCGACCGTCGCGCTCGCCGACCCGATCGTTCGCGACCACCGCGACTCCGACGAGGTCCAGGCGCCGGCTCGGGTCGAGGTGCGCGACCATCGCAACGTCGACAAGGACATGGACGCGCGCCGCCGGCTGCCGGTGTGGAGCGTGCTGTCGGCGAACGACCGCCTGTGGAACGGCCGCGCGAAGCTCGACGTCTCGAGCTGGCGCACGCTGAGCGAGCTGCAGATCCGCGTCACGCGCGGCTCGCTCGAGATCGAGAAGATCCAGATCAAGTTCACCGACGGCGACGTCCAGACGTTCGCGCCCGACCAGATCCTCGGCGGCGCGCAGAGCCCGTCGCTCACCGTCCAGCTGTCGGGCCGCGATCGCGTGAAGAGCATCGTCGTGTCCGGCAGGGGCAACCGCCGCTCGTCGTTCGAGATTCTCGGAGCCTGAGTTCACATTCGTTCACTCAACCGACGTGAATCGCACCGCCGCGGCCACGTCCTTCCATCAGGAGAACCTGTCATGTCGATCAACAAGCTCATCGCCACCGCCGCCGTGCTCGTCGGTTCGTCGACCGCGGCGCTCGCCCAGCCCTACTACGGCAGCTACAGCAACTACACCAACCGCAACAGCGGCGCCGTCGTGCGCGACCATCGCATCGACGTCGACTGGCAGTGGATGCGCAACCATCGCAGCCGTCGCGTCGTCGTGAGGCCGCAGGTCAACTGGTACGCGAGCAGCTCGTACAACTACCAGCCGAGCTACCAGAGCTGGGAGCCGAGCTACCCGAGCTACCAGCCGGCGACCGAGCCGGCATACGAGCAGCCGAGCCTCGTGTCGATCCAGCCCCCGACTGCGCTCGTCGGCGGTCAGCTCAAGCTCGGCGTCGCGGGCCGCATGGCCGGCACCCAGAAGCTGCAGATCAAGGCGGCGGGCCCCGGCGGCACGTACATCGACGAGGTGCAGCTCCTGTACTTGAATCACCAGTCGCAGCGGATCGCGGTGAACCGCATGGTCGATGCGAACAACCCCTGCATCGACATTCCGCTCGGTGACGGCAGTGGTGTCTCGCTTGTCGTCGTGAACGGCACGTACGAGGGCGGCGCGATCTCGGTCGACGCGCTGTAGTTCACGAAAGTACACACGCCGGCGGTGAATCACGCGATTCGCCGCCGCGTCATTTTCGGCGAGGAGTCACTCATGTTGAAAGCACTCGCCACCATCGCTCTTCTCGTCGGCTCTTCGTCGGCAGCCCTCGCTCATCCGGTCCGTTTCGACGGCAACCACGATCGCGACGACCGTCGCTTCGAGCGCCAGCGCCACGATCGCTACGATCGCTACGACCGCGACGATCGCTACGAGCATCGCCGCTACTGGCAGCCGCAGCGCCGGTTCTTCTACCAGCGGCCGTACGTCCGCCCGTTCGCGACGCCGCCGGTGTATCAGTACCAGCCTTATCAGCAGAGCTGGATGCCGCTGATGGGCGCCCAGCCGATCGGCTACGAGGGCCGCGCGTTCGTCCGCGTCGACTCGCAGCCGGGCGCGCTGCACGCGCTCAGGCTCGAGGCGACGAACGGCGACACGTTCGTGAGCTCGATCGACATCGAGTACACCGACGGCCGTCACCAGGTCGTGACGGTCGGCCAGGAGCTCGAGGCGGAGAACCCGAGCTACGAGGTCGCGCTCGACTCGACCTGCGGGATCGAGGACATCGCGATCAACGGCCGCAGCGAGGACGGCGGCGCGATCGCGCTGTCGGCACTCTAGGCGCCGCCGATCTCGTCGAGGAACTGCTGCGCGTCCGCGAACTGCGGATCCTCGCGTAGCGCCTTCTTCGCCCACAGCTCGGCCTTCGCGCGGTTGCCGCGCGCGTGCTCGATCTTCGCTTCCCAGAGCAGCGCCATCGGCCGGGTCACCGGCGACGGGTTGTCCATCAGCGTGATCGCGCGCAGCGGCTTGAGCGCGAGCTCGTAGTCGCCGACCTCGGTCGCGAGCTG
Source organism: Acidobacteriota bacterium (assembly GCA_050257515.1). Lineage (GTDB taxonomy): Bacteria > Myxococcota_A > Polyangia > Haliangiales > Haliangiaceae > JABFXX01. The sequence goes on from JBLMXA010000482.1 coordinate 3,065, forward strand.
GGCGAGCTCGGCGGCGACCTCGGCGTTCTTGCGGTCGACGTCGAACGCCTTCTTGAGCCAGTTGAGCTGGCCTTCCTTGTCGCCGAGCGTCGCGGCGACGCGGCCCATCCGCTGCTGCAGCACCGCGAGCTCGGGCGTGCGCTTCTTCTGCGCGGCGATCGCGGCCTCGAGCGTGCGCCCGGCGTCCTCGAGCTGACCGCTCGTGATCAGCACGTCGACGTTCAGCATGAGCGCCGCGTGATCGTCGGGCTGCAGCTCGAGCGCGCGCTGCGCCGGCACCTGCGCCGCCGCGGCATCCTCGAGCTGGTACAGCAGCATCTCGGCGGCGCGCTTGTAGTTCGCGTAGCGCATCGCCGGATCGCTGCCGTGATCGGCGTCGGCGAGCAAGATGCTCGACAGCATCCGGTACTCGCCGGCGGCCTCGTAGACCTCGCGCAGCTTGTCGCGGAGCACGTCGACGCCGGGCTGCTGCTGGAACACCAGCTCGAGCACCGGCACCGCGTCGCCGGGGCGGCCGGCCTTCGTCGCGGCGTCGCTCGCGCGGAGCGCGGCGTTGACCTGGTCCTCGGCCTCGGTGACGTACGCGAGCCGCGTCGCCGCGGCGCTGACGCCCTCCCAGTGCTCGATCGACTCGTCGAGGTCGCACAGCATGTACAGCGGCTCGGCGTCGCGCGGGTCGCGCTCGATCCACGCGACGAGGAACCCGCGGCCGCGCTCGACGTCGCCGTGATCGGTGAGCAGCTTGGCGAGCCGCAGCGTCGCGGTGCGCTCGGTCGGGAAGTCGCTGTCGCGCTCGGCACGCGCGCGCAGCCGCTCGAGCCCGTTGACGAGGCCGTCGGCGGCGCGCTCGCGCTCGAGCTCGTACGCCTCCGTCAGATCCTGCACGGCCGACGCGTCGTCGCCGAGCTGCTGGCGGAAGCTCGCGCGCAGGAGCAGTAGCGACACCCTCGGCACGCCCTGGACGTTCGCGAGGGCCTCGCCGACCGCCCTCTGCGCCGCGTCGAGCTCGCCGGCCGCCGCGAGCGCCGCGGCGTGATCGGTGACGAGCTCGACGACGTACGGCGCGCGCTGGCGCGCCTTGCGCAGCACCTCGGCCGCCTTGAGCGGCTGGCCGAGCTGGCCCGAGTACACCGCGGCCGCCTCGCGCAGACGCTCGACGGCGGGCGTGTCGGTCATCCGCTCGGCGTCGCGCGTCATCAGCTCGGCGAGCTCGGTCCACTGCTCGTGATCGCGGTACCAGCTCTCGAGGCGATCGTGGATCTCCTTGTCGTCGGGCGCCGATTTGTGCGCGAGCTCGAGCGTGCGCTGCACGCCCTTGAAGTCGCCCGCGGCCTCCCACATCGTCGCGAGCCGGCCGGCCAGCGCGGGCGCGTTCTCCGGCGTCTCGACCGCGAGCAGGCGCTCCATCAGCAGCGCGCCCTCGCGCGGGTTGTCGTGGACGTCGAGCTGGCCGACGACGCGGCGCAGGATCTCGCGATCGTCGGGCGCGACGATCAGCGCGGCGCGATAGACGCGCACCGCGTCCTTGCTGCCGCTCTTCTCGAGCAGCGAGCCGAGCCGCAGTGCGACGTCGACCGTCGAGTCGCGGTGGCCGCGCCGCTGCGCGTCCTCGAACCGCGACCACAAGAACTCCGCGATGCCGTCGTCGTCGCCGAGCTCGAGCAGGGTCGCCTCGTACAGCCCGGCGACCTCGAGGTTGTCGGGATCGTCCTTGAGGCCGTCGCGCAGCACGTCGAGCGCGTCGTGGTGGCGCTTGAGGTTCTCGATCAGGAACTTCGAGTGCTCGAGGCGGAGCGCGTTGCGCTCGGCCGCGGTCACCAGGTTCGGCAGCGTCGACGAGATCACCGTCGCGAGGCGGTCGCCGTCGCCGAGCTCGCGTTAGATCGTGAGCAGCGGCTGCCACACCGCGCGCTCCGCGGGGTTGCGATCGCGCAGGAACTCGTAGACGTCGGCGGCGAGATCGATCTTGCGGTGCGCGAGCGCGCGCGTCGCGATGCGCATCGCGAGCCCGTCGACCTCCTCGGTGGTCGCGATCGGCGCGATCTCGTACGTCAGATCGCGCGCCTGCGCGAGATCGTTGGCGGCGAGCCGGCGCTCGGCGAGCGCGAGCACGGCCCACGGCGCGGAGCCGAGCCCGTCGGCGGTCTGCCGCGCGGCATCGACGGCGCGGACGAGCAGCGCCTCCGCGCGCTCGTCGTGGCCGAGGCCGACCGCGAGATCGACCGCCTCCTTGATGTCCTTCGGCGTCGCGCCGTCGAGCGCGGCGCGCCGCTCGAGGAAGTCGAGCAGCAGCTCCTGATCGCCGCCGTTGCGGGCGACCCGCTCGTACATCGCGAGCACCTTCTCGTCGTCGGGCGTCGCGGCGGCGGCCAACTTCAGCAGGCGGCCGGCGTGACCCCAGCGCGGCTCGGCGGCGAACGCGCGCTCGAGCAGCTCGATGCCCTGCTTGCGGCGGGTGTCGCTGCCGATGAAGATCTCGGACAGCCGGTACAGCGCGTCGACCTGCTGCGGCGTCGGCTCCGTGTCGGTGCCGGCGAGCTCGAACATCTTGTCGAGCGTGCGCGCCTGCTCGGCGGTGTCGCCGAGCGCGGCGGCGACGCGCGCCTGCGCGTAGAACGCCTCGGCAAGCCGCTCGCCGAGGATCTCGACGCGGCGGTACAGGTTCGCGGCGTCCTTGAGCTCGCCGGCATCGTGCTCGAGCGCCTCGCCGGCGCGCATGAGGAGGTTCGCGATCAGCGGCGGATCGTCCTTGCGGCGCAGCCGGTCGACGATCTGCTCGACGGCATCGACGAACTTCTTCGTCGCGCCGTGCTTCTTCGCGAGCTCGCGCGCCTTGTCGTGGAGATCGAGGCGAGACGGCATCGCGCCGATCGCCTTGATCAGCGCGTCGAGGGCCTCGCCCCCGCGGCCGAGCTGCGCGTCGAGCGTCTCGGCCATGTCGGCGAGCAGCCGCGCCTGGCTCGACGGCTCGGGGTTCGTCGCGAGCCGCTTCTCGAGCACCTCGAGCAGGAGATTGGCCTCGCCGTGCGCGAGCAGGCTGCGGCGCAGGCGGTGCACGCTGGCGTCGGACTGGATCGCGGTCTCGATCGCGGACTCGAGCAGCTCCTTCGCCTGATCGGCGTCGCCGCGCGACGCGGCCATCTTGTGCAGCTCGAACAGCACCTCGCTCGGGCCGACCGCCGCCTCGTCCTCTCCGGGCGGCGTGCGGCGCACGACGAGCAGCAGCGCGCGGTAGGTGCGCTCGGCCTTGTCGATCTGGCCGGCGGCCCGCGCCATCTCGGCGAGCTCCTTCTGGATCGACGCATTCGACGCGTCCATCTTCGAGGCCGACTCCATCTCGGCGATCGCCTCGTCGACCTTGCCCTCGGCCTGGGCGCAGCGCGCGAGCTCGACGTGCAGCGCGGCGCGCTCGGGCGAGCGGCGGCGTCCGAAGTCGCTGATCAGCTCGGTGAGCGCGGCGCGCGCCTCCGGCAGCTTGCCGGCGACGCGCTGGCCGATCGCGAGCGCGGTGCGCAGATCCTTGTCGGTCGGATCGAGCGCGAGCGCCTTCTCGAGCGCCGGGATCGCCGCGGCCGGCGAGCCGAGCTTCGTCAGGTAGAGGTTCACGGCCTCGCGTGCGAACTCGCGCGCGAGCTTCTCGTCCTCGAGCAGCGGCAGGCTGCGCGTCAGGTGGCGCGCGAGCGGCTCCCACAGATCGGCCTTGCGATAGAGATCCGCGAGCATCGTGCGCAGCTCGAGCGCGGGCGCCTTGTCGTCGAGGTTCGTCTCGATCGCGGCGATCGCGCGGTCGGGCTGGCCGGCCGCGAGGTGCGCCTTCGCGAGCTGCTGGACGACGAGCAGGCGCTCGCCGGACGCGACGGTGCCGAGCAGGCTCTCGAGCCACGGCACCGCCTGCGCGGACTGGCCGCGCTCGAGGTTCAGGCGCGCGAGCGCGCGCAGCGACTCGGGCGTCGGCTGCAGCGCGACGACGCGGCGGTGGCCGGCGATCGCGCGCTCGATCTCCTTGGTGTCCTTCTCGGCGACGGTCGCGAAGCGGAACCACAGCTTCGACGCGCGCTGCGGCTCGCCTCCGGTCTCGAGCCGCTGGGCCTGCGCCTCGAGCAGATCGGCGAGCTGCCGGTGCTGCGCCTTGCCGGCGAGCAGCTTCGCGATCGCCTCGATCGACGGGTCGTGACCGGGACGCTCCTCGAGGTTGGCCTTGAGCGCGTCGAGCCGGCCGCCGCGCTCCTCGACGACGCCGACGAGCTGGGCGAGCTCGAGGCGCAGCTCGAGCTTCTTCTCGGGATCGGATTCGAGGCCGAGCTGCAGCTGGCGCAGCGTCAGCAGCTCGGGCACGCGGTCCTCGACCGCGAGCAGGTGCGCGAGGCGATCGATCACCTCGAGGTCGCTGCGGTGCTCGGCGAGGATCGTGCGGTAGATGTCGATCGCGGCGCCGTTGTCGGCGAGCTCGACCGTCGCGAGCTGCGCGGCGCGCATCCGCATGTCGCGGCGGGTCGCCTGATCGAACGGCAGGCGCGCGGCCTCGATGAGCAGATCGACCGCGGCGCGCGCGCGGCCGCCGGTGCGATAGAGGTCGACGAGGCTCTCGATCGCCCACCGGGCGACGGCGTCGACCGAGCGCGCCGAGCGGATCGCGGCCGTGCCGCGCCATGCGGCGGTCGCGCGGCCGAGCACCTGCGACAGGATCTCGACGGCCTGCTCGCGCTCGCCGAGCTTGGACGCGACGTCGGCCGCGCCGACGAGCGCGTCGAGATCGCGGCCGTCGGCGTCGGCGAGCCGGCGCAGCGCGTCGAGCAGCTGGTGCGTGGTCCCGGCCTCGCGCTCGAGCGCGACGAGATCGGCGAGCCACTGCTGGCGCTCGCCTCCGAGCTCGAGCGCGCGGCGCAGCGAGTTGATCGCGGCGGTCTTGTCCTGGCGATGGTCTCGATGAATGAGGGCCAGACGCTGGCGATACGACGCGCCGACCGCGCCGGGCGTCTTGTGCTGGTCGAGCGCCATCGCGAGCGCCTTCGCGAGCTGGTCGTGCGCACCGTGGCGCGCGGCGGCGGTCTCGAGGATCGTCATCAGCTCCTCGTCGAACGCCTCGCGCACGCCGGTGTAGCGGACGACCGCGGCGGCGATGCCGTCCCAGTGGCCGAGATCGCTGCCGAGCGTCGCGAACGCGTGCACCGCGCGGCGATGGCCGGGCTCGACCTGCGCGACCTGCTCGTAACCGAGCGCGGCGGCGCCCTTGTCGCCGAGCCGATCGGCGGCGAGGTCGGCATACGCGAACCGGATGCGCGCCTGCTCGCGCGGGTCGCCCTCGAGCGCGGAGATCGCCTCGAGGTACGCGATGCCGAGCGTCGTGAAGTCCCCGGTCGCCTGCGCGAGCGACTGCAGCTGATGCTCGATCAGCTGGTCGCGCGGCGCGAGCGGGAACGCGCGCGCGAGATCGGCGAGCGCGCCGGCGGAGTCGTGCTTGTGCTCGAGGCGCAGCTGGGCGGCCTCGCGCAGCAGCGCGAGCTTGGTCTTGTCGTCGTGCGCCTCGGCGAGTCGCGCGGGCAACAGGTCGAGCACGCCGGCCACGTCGTTCGTCGTGCGCATCGCCTGCGCGAGCGCATCGGCAGCCGCGGAGCGCGTCGACGCGACGTCGAGCAGCGCGGTCAGGCCGGCGCGCGCTTCCTTGCTGGCCGGATCGATCGCGATCGCGTTGCGATACGCCGCGAGCGCGCGCGACGGCTCGTCGAGGTGCGCGCGCAGCGCGTCGCCGAGCCGCACGAGGCGGCCGATCGTGCGCTGGGTCGCGCGGCCCGAGGCACCCTCGAGCAGCTCCGCCATCTCCTTCCAGCGGTCGGTCTGGGCGAGCAGGTCGGCGAGCGCGCTGATGCCCTCCTCGTCGTCATTGCCAAGAGCCGAAACCAACGTGACGACGCGCTTCCACGCGCCGATCGCGGCCTCGAGATCGCTCCGCTGCTGCTGGTGGACGAGCGCGATGCGCACGAGATCCGCGCGCTTCTGGTTCGGCGAGCTGACCTTGCTCGCGCGCGTCTCGAGCGCGGCGACGAGGTCTTCCCACCGCTGCTGGTTCTCGAGGATGCCGATCCGCGCGTCGAGACCCGACAGGTCGTGCGGATCGCTGTCGGCGCGGCGCTCCCACAGCTGCAGCGCGCGATCGGTCTCGCCGAGCTCCTCGGCGAGCTTCGCGGCCTCGGCGAAGATGCCGGCGCGCGTCGCGTCGTTCGCCTCGAGGTGGGCCTGGCGCTCGAGCACCGCGAGGCGCTCCTTGGGCTGGTTCGTCTGCCCGTACAGCTGCGCGAGCCGCCGCGCGACCGCGAGCTGCTCCTGCTCCGACGCGCCGCTGACGCTCGACGCCTCGACGTAGAGGCCGATCGCGGCGTCGGTATCGCTCGAGCGCTCGAGCTTGACGCGCGCCGCCTCGGCGAGCAGCTCGACCTTGCGTGTCGGGTCGCTCGCCGCGCGCGCCGCCGCGGCGATGCCGTCGGCGTAGCGGTCGTGCTGGCCGCCGCGGTCTGCGAGCTGGCGCAGCTTCTCCTCGGTCGCGGTGGATTCCGGCGCGATCGCGAGCAGCGCCGCGTAGTGATCCATCGCCGCGGGGAGGTCGTCGAGCTCGGCGAGCCGCGAGCCGGCCTCCTCGCGCAACTCGCGCGAGCCGTGCGGATCGAGGTGGATGATCTTCTCGAGGACGCGGATCACCTCGCGCGGGCGCGAGGTCGCGTCGAAGTGCGAGCGCAACAGGTCGAGCGCGGAGTCGCGCACGCCCTTGGTCGCCTGCGGCGCCTCGATGATGCGCTCGAGCAGCGCGCACGACTCGCGGTCGTCGTCGGCCTCGACGAGCAGCGGCTTGACCGCGGCCAGCGCGCTCTGCGGATCGTCGAGGTTGTCGAGCCAGCACGCGGCGATGCGCGCGTGGCTCCTCTCGCGGTCCTTCTTCGACTGCGACTCGATCCGGCTCTCCCACAGCGCGATCAGCGCCTTCCACCGCTCGTGGCGCTCGAGCAGGCGCTCGAGGCTCTGGTTGACCTGCGCGTCGTCGGGGACGAGCGGCAGCAGCCGCTGGTAGTACGTGATCGCCTTCTCGGGCTGGTTCGCGACGTCCTTCGCGAGCTGCGCCGCCTCGCGGAGCAGGCGCACGCGGCGCGACTTCTCCTTCGTCGCTTCGAGCGCCCGGTCGTACAGGCCGAGCACGTCGGCCCACCGCTCGTGGACCGTGAAGATGACCGAGAGCCGCTGGAGCGCCGATTCCGACGACGGCGCGAGCTCGAGCACGCGTGTCAGGATCTGCTCGAGGACTTTCGGCTCGTCGCCGAACCACTCGTCGCAAAAATTGCCGGCGCGCTCGCCGATCATCTCCGCGACCTCGGGCTCGAGCTTGCTCGCGAGCGACGCCTTGTAGAGCGCCACGATCTCGTCGGGTTTCTCGAGCTCGCGCGCGAGATTCTCGGCTTCGTCCCACGCGCTCACCGCATGCGGCGAGTGTTGGACGGCAGCGGTGGCTTCCTCGAAATGAGACAGGTCGGCCATTTGCTCCCCAGCTTTGGCAGCGTCCAAAATCGTAACAGGCTCAGAAGCTGCGGTGCACGCCGAGTACCGCCGAAAACGGGGCCTGGAACGCGGTCCCGAGGTCGTACGTCGTGCGCTTCGCGGGAAGCGCGCCGCCGGTGGTACGAAGGAATACGAGGTCCGCGTAGCTGCCGCCGTCGATCGCGGCCAGGTTATCGGCCGCGTACACCGGGTCGGCGTACGTGGTGGTACGCCGGTCGAACAGGTTGACGAGGTCGAGCGTGACGTCGAAGCCCCGCCACGACGCCGCGAGCCGCACGTTCGCCTGCGTCACGAGCGGGTTGCGCCCTGCCGCCCCGCGCGGGATCAGGTAGATGAGGCCTGCGTCGGCATCGCCGAGCGCGTCGCGCGGCCGGCCGCTCGCGACGGTCAGCCGGGTCGCGAACGCCACCGCGACGTCGCCGAGCCGGCCGCGCCGCGACGCCTCCATATAGAAGCGATGGCCGAGGTCGGTCGGGAGTGGCCCGACGAGGTTCATCGGCGTCACCTGGTAGTCGCTGCTCGCATAGAGCACCGCGCCCTCGCGCGGGTCGTACGGGCCGACCCACGAGCCGACGGTGCAGGCGTACAGGTAGCCGACGCGCAGCACGAGCTTGGCCGCCGGCGAGGTCTCGAGCTCGAGCGCGGCGAGCTCGGTGTCGCGCGACGCGGGCGGGCCGTCCGTGCGCCCGGGGTTGTCGAGCCCGTCGGCGGTCAGCTCGAGCCCGCGCGCGAGGAAGCGGCCCTGCAGCCACGCGCGCAGCTTGACCGCGCGGGCGAGCGCGACCTCGCCGCCGAGCGTGAGCTCGTCCTGCGCGATCGGCTCGACGCCGGAGACGACCGGGTAGGGCGCGCCGGTCTCGATCGCGCGGCCCCCACCGATCGGCGTCGACAGGTTGTCGACGAAGCGGTCGCTGCCGAGGATCGTGCGACCGATGCCGGCCTGCATCAGCGCGAAGCTGCGGCCCGCGCTCGTCCACACGCGCGCGCGGCCGTTGCCGAGCGGATCCCAGCTCGCGCCGAAGCGCGGCGCGAGCTCGTTCGAGAAGTGCAGCCGCGTGCCGACCCACATCAGCTCCCAGCGCAGGCCGCCGTCGACCTCGAGATCCGGAGTCGCGTGCCACGTGTCCTCGACGTACGCCGCGGTGTAGCGCGTGCGGTACGACAGCAGCGAGTGGCTCGCGGTCGCGCACGGCAGCGACGGATCGTCGGAGCACGCCTGGTTCGGATCGAGGAACTGGCGGTGCGTGACCAGCTCGGGCAGCAGCTGGAGGTCGAGCTCGCCGCCGGTGAACCGCGCGTCGCTCGTGAATCGCGCGTCCTCGCCGGTCGCGCCGACGCGCGCGACGTGCGAGCCGATGCGGTGCGCGACATCGATCGTGATCGACGGCCGGTCGGCGGTCGTGTCGACGAGCTCGCCGGCGCCGCCGCTCGCGAAGAAGCCGGCCGGCACCGGGCACTCGGCGATGTTGGGGTACGCGTTGTCGTTGCACGCGGCGGCGAGTGCCGGATCGTCGGGCAACGTCGCCGGGATGTACGCGGTGAGCAGCTGCGGGATGCTCGCGGCGGCGGCCTCGCGCGCCGACTGCGTGCGCGACGCGTGGTGCCACGCGAGCTGCGCGCGCAGGTGCGTGTCGTGCCACTCGCCGCGGTACGTCGCGATCGCGTCCCCGATCAGGTTCCGCTGATCGATGCCCGCCGCCTGCAGCGTCGAGTTGTAGAGATAGCTCGTGTCGCTGCTCGCGCTGCCGAGCAGCGTCAGCTCGACGTGGTGCGGGCCGCGATCGAGCCCGGCGCGCAGCATCGCCGGCACGAAGTACGTCACCGGGTGCGAGCTCGTCCGCTCGACGAGCTCGGCCTCGGGCAGCCCGGGCAGGCCGTCGGGCACGCCGTTGCCGTCGGCGTCGACGAGCCGGCGCGCGGTCCACCGGAACTCGTAGCGCGCGAGCGACGGCGCGATGCCGGCCGCGTACCACGCGCGCCCGCCGAGCAGCGTGCCGAGCGGGCCGCTCGCGACGAGCGCCGCGGTCGCGCCGCCCTGCGGGTCGAACGCGCCGTTGCGCACCTGGTACGTGTTGATCGCCTGCGCGGGCTGGCGGCCGGGCGCGTCGTAGCTGCTCCACACGTACGCCTCGAGCTCGTGGTGATCGCCGCCGCGGCGCAGGCGCGCCTCGATCACGCCGCCGGTCGACGTGCGATCGTGCGCGGAGAACCCGCCGGCGGTGACGAGGATGCCGTCGAGGAACGCGAGCGGCACGCGCGTCTCGGCCGCGCCGGTGCGGACCGACTCGGCCGGTGCGCCATCGACGGTCCACCGGTTCTCGAGCCCGGTCGCGCCGCCGAGCACGACGCCCGCCTCGTCGCGGCCGGCGCCCATCGCGTACGACGCGACCTGATCGTGCGTCGCGTCGCCGACCGGCAGCGTCAGCAGGTACTTCGCCGGCAGCCACGTCGACAGCGCGAGCGGCGCGTCGTCGGCGAGCGGATCGGTCGGCCGCGCGCAGCCGAAGTCCGTGCCGTCGCGGCAGTCGAGCGGCGCCTCGGTCGGCTTGTTCGGGATACCGAAGACGTCCCGAGGATCGTCGGCGTGGGCGATGCTCGTCGCGAGCACCAGCAAAGCCACGATCCGCCGCACCGGGCGACGTTAACACGCGGCGGGGACATCCCCGCATTCACCGCCGGCTGCGACCGTCGCGCTGCGGGCGTCTCGCGCGGTCTCGCTCGACGTTGAATGCGGGCATGTCCCTAGTGATCGTGATCGCAGTCGGGGCCGTGCTCGTGCGGATGATCGTGCGAGCCCGCCTCTGAAGCCGCGATCTCGGCGCGGACCTTGTCCATGTCGAGCGCCTTGGCCTTCGTCACGAGCTCCTCGAGCGCGGCGGGCGGCAGCGCGCCCGACTCGCGGTACAGCAGGATGCCATCACGGAACAGCATCAACGTCGGGATCGCCTGGATCCCGGCCGCGCCGGCGAGCTCCTGCTGGTCCTCGGTGTCGATCTTGCCGAACACCACGTCGGCGTGGTCGGTCG
>JBLMXA010000483.1:0-3723 GCA_050257515.1 Acidobacteriota bacterium
GTCGGCCTGCGCGACGAACCGCCCGCTCGCGAGCCACACGTCGCGCGCGCCCGCGACCGGCGCACCGTGATCGTCGACGACCTTGCCCGAGACCGGCGCACCGGGCGCGAGCACGACGCGCGCGTGGGTGTCGCCGGCGACGAGCACGAGCTGGTGCGCCGGCGCCAGCCCCGGCGCCGACGCGACGACCGTGTACGGCCCCGGCACGAGCGGCGCGAACGTCACCTTGCCGCCCGGCGCCGGTGCGCGCTGGCGATCGTCGCCGCGCAGCTCGACGTCGGCGCCGTCGACCGGCTTGCCGTCGCCGCCGACGACGTCGATCGCGAGCTTGCTGCCGGCGCGCAGGTGGAGCACGACCGGATCGCTCTTGTCGGTGAGGTGCGCGACGACCGGGCCCGCGATGCCCGCCGGCGCGCGCGCGGTGATGCGGTACGCGCGTGCGACCAGGTGATCGAACGCGAAGCCGCCATCGGCCTCGGTCGTCGCCGTGCGCGGCGGCGTCGAGCCGAGCACCACCGTCGCGCCGCCGACCGGGTGATCGCCGGCGCCGAGCACTTGCCCCTCGAGGCGCAGGGTGCCCGCCGGATCGTCGTCGGCGAGCGGATCGGCCGCCGGCGCCTCGCCCGAAGCGCCGCGCGGCCCTGCCACCGCGAACGCGGGGCGCTCCGGCGCCGGCCTCGCCGCATCGGACGCGCGGTTGCCGTGGCGCGGCCACGCGACCACCGCGACGAGCGCGGCGAGCGCGACGAGCGCGACGAGCGCGAGCGCGGCACGCCGGCGCGTCATGGCTACAGATCGAGGCGCATCGCCACGAGCCCGGCGCCGCGGGGCGCCGTGAACGTCTCGCTCGCCGCGACCCGCTTCGAGAGCGTCGACCGATCGACGATGCGGAACCCGAACTTCACGGCGAAGAAGTCGCTCGCGCTCTCGGTCAACAGGTAGATGCGGCGCACGCCGCGCCAGCGTGCCTGCTGCACGGCCATGTCGGCGAGCATCCAGCCGTAGCCGGCGCCGCGATACTCGGGGTGGGCGACGAGCGCGCGCAGCACGGCGTCATCGCCGTAGACCTCGAGCGCCACCGCACCGACGAGCCCCTGCTCGTTGTGCAGCACATAGAACGACGGGAACTGCTCGTCGCGCGCCGGCTCGTCGGTGAGCCCCGACAGCGGCATCAGCTCGCGCACCGCGGCCATGTCGGAGCGGCGCGCCGGCCGGATCGCGTCGCCGATCGCGGCGAGCAGCTTGTCGTGGAGGCCGTCGAAGCTGCCCGACGACAGCACGCACACGACGTCGCCGGGCGCGCAGCTCTCGGCGAGCGACTTGACGATCTGGTCGACGTCGGGGACGTACGCGGCCTTCGTGCCGCTGCGGTGGAGGTCGAGCGCGAGCTTCTCGGGATCGAAGCGCTCGTCGGGGGGGATCTTCGCCGGATCGAACAGCCGGCCGACGATCACCTCGTCGGCATGCGCGAACGCGTCGGCGAACTCCGCCTGGAACGTGCGGCGGCGGCTCGTCGCCGACCGCGGCTCGTAGACCGCGATCAGCCGGCGCTTCGGGAACCGCCGGCGCAGCGCCTTGAGCGTCTCGCGCACCGCCGTCGGATGGTGCGCGTAGTCGTCGAGCACGGTGACGCCGCCGGCGACGCCGCGCAGCTCCTGGCGGCGGCGCACGCCCGCGAAGCTCGCGACCGCGCGCTGGATGTCCTTGATCGAGACGCCGCGCGCGTGCGCGACCGCGATCGCGGCGAGGCAGTTCTGCACGTTGTGGCGGCCGACGAGCAGCGTCTCGAACCGCTCGACGCGCTCGCCGCGGTGGTAGACGTCGAACGAGACGCGCCCCGACTTGGCGATCTCGAGGTTCTGCGCCCACCACGCCACGCCCTGCGGCGGCTGGCCCTCGGCGTCGTCGACCACCGCGTAGAGCTCGACCGGGCACGGCGCGAGCTTGCCGACGACGACCGCGTCGGCGGACTCGCCGCACGCGACGAGCAGGCCGTCGGCCGGCATCAGGCCGACGAGCTTCTTGAACGCGTCGCGCACGGCGTCGAACGACGGGAAGATGTCGACGTGATCGAGCTCGATGCTCGTGATGATCGCGGTGCGCGGCCGGTAGTGGAGAAACTTCGGGCCCTTGTCGAAGAACGCGGTGTCGTACTCGTCGCCCTCGAGCACGAAGTCCTCGCCGTGGCCGAGCCGCCAGCCTTGGCCGAGCGCGACGGGCACGCCGCCGACGAACAGCGATGGATCGCGGCCGGCCTCGAGCAGGATGTGCGCGACGAGCGAGGTCGTCGTCGTCTTGCCGTGGGTGCCGGCGACGACGATCGCGTGCTTGCCGTCGAGCAGCCGCTCGCCGAGCACCGCCGGGAACGACGTCAGCTTGATCCCGCGCGCCTGCGCGGCCTTGACCTCGAGGTGATCCTTGCCGTGGACGTTGCCGACGACGACCAGCTCGGGGCCCCAGTCGAGGTTCTCGGGCTTGTACGGCATCATGACCGGCACGCCGAGCGCCGCCAGCTGCTCGCTCATCGGCGGATAGACCGCGGCATCGGAGCCACGGACCTCGTGGCCCGCCGCAGCGAGCAGCCCCGCGACCGCGCCCATCCCCGTCCCGCCGATTCCGATCAGGTGCACCTTCACGATCGGCGCGCAAGGTACAGGGCTCGCCTCGTCGGGTAAAGCGCTAACCGCTCAGAAGATCGGTTAGGATTCTTGCGGGTATGGACGGTCCGCGCCACGAGCGGAGACACCACTTTCGCGGCAAGCCGAGGCCGGGTCGGATCATGCCCGTGCGGTTCCGTACGCCTGCACACGCGAGCTGGATCACCGCCGAGACGCGCAACATCGGCGTCGGTGGCGCATTCATCGCCTCGAGCGAGGCGCAGCCGGTCGGCACGACGTTGACCGTGGAGCTGCGGCTGCCGACGAGCGATCAGGTGTTCACGCTCCCGGCCGTCGTGCGGTGGTGCCACGAAGGCGACGGCATGGGAATCCAGTTCGTCGGCGTCGACGTCGACGTGTTGCTCGAGCTCAACGATTACTTCTCGACGCTGACGTCGAACCCCTGACGGTCGCGCGCGCGATCGTGCGGTGATCGCGTGGCGCGGCCGTACGCGCGCTAGCGCTTGACGTCCGTCGACTCGAAGATCCTGTCCGCGCTCGCCGGCACGAAGCCGTGGAACAGCTCGCCGCTCGGCAGCCGGTAGCGGCGCGCGAACTCGTAGTAGCAGGACGGGATGCGCAGCGGGCCGTCGGCGAGCTCGACGACGACGTGCTCGGCGCGCGTCGACGATTGCTCGAGGAGATCGGCGGGCGTGCCCTTGATCGCGCCGCCGGAGTCGTTGAGGAGGAAGCCGTGCTCGACGAGGAACGCGTCGAGCGACTCGAGGTCGGGGAACGTCGTCAGCGCGTTGACGTCGACGGTGAAGTGGTTGACGCGGAAGCCGAACGCCGCGACCCACGCCGCGTACTCGCTCTCCATCCTCAGCGACTCGTACTCGGCGCGCCGCACCTGCCACGGCCGGCCGGCCCACGGCAGATCCGCGCGCGCGCCGAAGTCCTCCGGCAGCTGCGCGTGCAGCCGATCGAGGATCTGCTGCGCGCCCGCAGACAGCTCGGCGACGCACAGCTCGCTGATGAACACCTTCGGGCGCAGCTCGTCGGGGTGCTGCCAGTAGCGCGCGACCAGCTTCTTGTCGTCGAAGCGGTAGCGGTCGCGCGCGACGTA
>JBLMXA010000484.1:0-4174 GCA_050257515.1 Acidobacteriota bacterium
GTCCGAGACGGGCCTCGACTCGCCCGAGGAGACCGTCACGATCAAGATGAAGGACGGCGCCACGCACGTCCTCAAGATCGGCAAGACGGCGGAAAAGAACTCGCACTACGCCCAGAAGGAAGGTGACGCGACGATCTTCACGATCGGCACGTACCCCTACGAATGGGCTGCGGGCCCGCTCTCCAAGTACCAGCAGGCCACCGACGCCGGCGCACCCGACAGCGGCGCGAAAGCCAAGCCGAAGGCCGCCGCCCACAAACCGGACGCCGGCAAGAAGTAGCCTCTCGCCGGGCTCTCGCGCCGCACGAGCTCACGCGCGCGCGCGAGCTTTGCGGACGAGCCGGAAGTACCCTTCGTGGACGAAACGCAGTAAGACCGCGTCGATGGAGCTCTTCGACAGGCTCGGCGCGTACGACTACGGCGAAGTTCACTTCAAGCTCGACAAGGCGACGGGGCTGCGTGCCATCGTCGCCATCCACGACACGCGGCTCGGCCCGGCGCTCGGTGGGTGTCGCTTCATCCCGTACGACAACGAGGAGGCGGCGCTCGTCGACGCCCTCCGCCTCGCGCGCGGCATGACCTACAAGGCCGCGCTCGCCGGGCTCGCGCACGGCGGCGGCAAGAGCGTGATCATGCGGCCCGCGGCGCACTTCGACCGCGTCGCTCTCTTTCGCGCGTTCGGCCGGTTCATCGACGATCTCCGCGGTCACTACATCACCGCCGAGGACAGCGGCACGGGCCTCGAGGACATGGAGATCGTCCGGACGCAGACCAAGCACGTCACCGGCGTCGATCCGTCGCACGGTGGCTCCGGCGATCCGTCGCCGTTCACCGCGCTCGGCGTGCGCCGCGGCATCGAGGCGTGCGTGAAGTTCCGGCTCGCCAAGGACGATCTGCGCGGCGTGCACGTCGCGGTGCAGGGCGTCGGGCACGTCGGCTATCACCTGTGCAAGGAGCTCCACTCGGCCGGCGCCAAGCTCACGGTCGCCGACGTCGACAAGCTCAAGAGCGAGCGCGTCCAGCGCGAGATGGGTGCCAACGTGGTCGCGATCGACGAGGTCGCGAAGGTCGACTGCGACGTGTTCGCGCCGTGCGCGCTCGGCGCCGGCCTCAACGACGACACGATCCCGCACCTGCGCGCGAAGATCGTCGCCGGCGCCGCGAACAACCAGCTCGCGGAGCTGCGCCACGGCGATGACCTCCACGCGCGTGGCATCCTGTACGCGCCCGACTACGCGATCAACGCCGGCGGCCTCATCAACGTCGCGCAGGAGGCGAAGGGCTACGACGCGAAGGCCGCGCGCGACAAGACGCTCAAGATCTACGACACGATCTGGGACATCTGCGAGCGCAGCAAGAAGCTCGGCGCGCCGACGTGGAAGGTCGCCGACATCCTCGTCGAGGAGAAGCTGCAGGCGGCGGCGCGGCCGACCTAGCGATCGCCGATCGCGGCGAGCTTCTTGCCGGTCTTGTCGATCCGCTCGCCCCAGTCGGCTCGCTGGCGCGCGCCGGCGAGGTCGTGGCGCTCGGCGTGGCTCGTCGGGCTGCGCGCCGCGTGGTCCCTGGCGACCGCGAGCGCGATGCGCAGCTCGCCGATCGCGTCGTCCATTCGGCCACCTTGGAGTGGCTGTAGAACAGGTCGCGCCGCCTCGGCTCGCTCGGGCGATCGATGGTGGGTCAGTCCTGCTTCGCCTGGATGTCGACGCGGCGGTCGTTCGCCCAGCCAGCCTCGTCGGTGCCGGTCGCGTCGAGCGCGCCGCGCGTGGTGACCGCGAGCTGGTTGTCCTGCACGCCGAGGTGCGCGAGGTACTTGCCGACCGAGGAGGCGCGGCGCGAGCCGAGGCCGAGGTTGTACTCCTCGGTGCCGCGCGGATCGGCGCGGCCGATCAGCGAGACCGCCTTGCCCTTGAGGGGGCCGGTCGTCATGCACGTCGCGAGCTGATCGAGGACGTTGCGATCGTCGGTGGTCAGCTCGTCCTTGTCGTAGTCGAACTTCGGGTTCGCGGCGCTCGGCGTCGCCTTGATGCCGCACAGCTGCACGAGATCGCCGGACAGCGCGAGGCTCTGGCTCATCTTCTGGTCCTGCGGGACCTGCTGCAGGAGCTTGTCGTTCGCCTTCGCGACGGGCTTCTCGGCCGGCGGCGGCGGGGGCGTGGTGGTCTTGTCCTTGTCATGGTGGCACCCGACCAAGGTCGCGAGCACGAGCGCGGCGAGCGCTGGAGCGGTCGTCTTCATGGCATCCTCCGTTGGTGGTCAAAGCTCTACCACGGGTGCTGGCGGCGGTCGCGGTTCTGACCGCCTGCGGCCACAAATCCGACTCCGGCAAGAAGCGGGACAGCGGGTCGGCCGGCCCTGCGGTCGCGCCGCTCGCGATGCCGGCGGTGGGTGTCGATCGCGTGATGCGATTTCGCTTCATCTACGGCGAGGGGTACAGCGCGTACAAGGGGTGCGCGGAGAAGCTCAAGGCCAAGGACTTCCCGGCCGCGGTCAAGGCGTGCGAAACGGCGGTCGACAAGGATCCGACGCACCTCGACGCCCAGCGCGGGCTTGCCGTCGCGCTCGCGAACACCGGCGAGCCAGCGGCCGCCGTCGATCACCTCGTCGCCGCGCTCGCCGCGGACTACTACGCGTACGCGCCGACGCTCGGCGATCCCGACCTCGAGTCGTTCCGCGCCACGCCGCACGGCCAGGCGGTCGCCCAGCTCGCGCAGAAGATCCACGACGAGTACGTGCGCCGGATCAAGACCGGCCTGCTCGTCCTCGGCCGCCGCGCCATGTTCCGGTGGCCCGACAAGAGCGGCCCGCAGTACGACCCGAGCCGCGGCGAGCTCTACGCGTACGACCGCGAGACCCGCCGCTACTTCCGGCTGACCCACACCGATCACGAGGTCGCCGCGTTCGTGCTCGCGCCGAGCGGCAGCGAGGTCGCCCTGCTCGGCTTCGACAAGGTCGATTACGACAAGACCGGGGCGTCCCCGCCGCTGCTCGCGCACTCGTGGGTCGTGACCGTCGACACCGGCGAGTGGAAGACGCTAGGCCCGCAGGCGAGCCTGCCGTCCTCGCGCGAGGTCGCGCTCGGCTACGCCGCCGGCGACAAGCTGCTCGTGTCGACGGCACCGGCGACCGGCCGCTGGACGGTCGGCGATGCGACCGTGTCGACGGTCGATCGCTCGACCGGCAAGCTGACGAAGGCCGGCGATGCGATGCCGGTGCCGCGCGTCGTGCTGAACCTCGACGAGGCGCGCGTCGTCCACGGCGTGCCCGGCGTCGAGGCAGCGTGGAGCAACGATCCGCCCACCACGACGAGCATGAAGCTCGCGACCGGCCAGGCGATCTCGATCCCCGAGTCCGGCCAGGCCTCGGAGTCGACGGTCGCCGTGTCACCGGACGGCGCCCACGTCGCGTTCGCGACCGCCGTCGATCCGTGCGCGAAGGACTTCGCGCCGTCCCTCTATGTCGCCGACGCGAAGTCCGGCACGCTCAAGCACGTGCTCACCGCGCGGAGCCGGTTCGCGACGCGCTGGGTCGACGCGAACGTGCTCGCGTACGAGGACGGCGAGGGCTCGATCCGCCTGTGGGACGCGACGAGCGGACGCGAGGCGCAGCGGCTCGAGAACAAGGCCGGCCTGGCGCTCGACGTGCTGTCGCTCGCGAACGGGCCGCTGTGCAAGCAGGCGCCGCCGGAAGCCGGTTCGGGCTCGAGCGACGAGCTGCCGCCCGAAGAAGGCGCAGGACCGGTGACCGCGCCGCCATAGCCACCGTCCGTCACCGTCACCGTCACCGCGACCGTCACCGTCCCCGTCCCCGTCACCCGTCCCCGTCCCCGTCACCGTCTCCGTCACCGTCACCGTCACCGAGGGCGCGACGCCCTCGGCGGGGCGGTCCGCCTACAGCTTCGCGAGCCGGTAGAGCAGCCCGCCGAGCCGGTACGCGATCGCATGCGCTGGCTCGCTGCCGTCGAGCCAGCCCTTGGCGACCGCGAGCTCGAGCGAGCCGCGCACCTCGCGCAGGCTCGCGTACGAGTAGCGGTAGAAGCGCACGCGATCCGCGCCGTGGCGGCCGCCACCCTCGGCGAGGTTCTGGTGCACGCTGTCGGCGGCGCGATCGAGCTGGCCGGCGAGGTTGGCGTTGCTGGCGTGCACCTTGGCGAGCGGTGCGCGCAGCGCACGCACGA
>JBLMXA010000485.1:0-8263 GCA_050257515.1 Acidobacteriota bacterium
CGCCGGGCGCGCCTGGCGGCGCATGCGCACGAGCAGCGCCGCGAGCTCCTCGGCCGGCTTCTTCGCGAGCAGCGCGCGCGCCGCGGCGCGATCGTCGTCGCTCGGCTCGTCGGCCATGCCCTCGATCTCCGCGATCAGCGCCTGCTGATCGCGCGCGAGGATCGCGTCGGCGGTCGGCGGCGGCGACCACCGCGCGTCGATGTGCGCGGCGTGCAGCATGCGCTCGACGTGGCGGCGCGCCGGCTCGGGCACGAGCAGGATCGCGAGGCCCTGGCGACCCGCGCGACCGGTGCGGCCGCTGCGATGCACGAGCACCTGCTTGTTCTGCGGCAGGTCGGCGTGGATGACGAGCCCGAGATCCGGCAGGTCGAGCCCGCGCGCCGCGACGTCGGTCGCCACGCACACGCGCGCGCGGCCGTCGCGCAGCGCCTGCAGCGCGCTGTTGCGCTCGCGCTGGCTGAGCTCGCCCGACAGCGCGACGACGGCGAACCCGCGCTCGGCGAGGTTCGCGGTGAGGTGGGTGACGCCGTCACGCGTCGCGCAGAACACGAGCGCGCCGGCGGCCTCGTGGTAGCGCAGGATGTTGACGACCGCGAGGTCGCGCTCGCGCGGCACGATCGGCACGGCGCGGTACTCGATGTCGTGATGGCGCTCGGTCTCCGACGACGTGGCGATGCGGACCGCGTGCTTCTGGTAGCGCTTCGCGAGCGTCGCGATGTCCTTCGGGATCGTCGCCGAGAACAGCAGCGTGCGGCGCTCGGCCGGCGCCGACTCGAGCACGCGCTCGAGCTCCTCGCGAAAGCCCATGTCGAGCATCTCGTCGGCCTCGTCGAGCACGACCGCCTGGAGGCGGGCGAGCACGAGCGCGCCGCGCTCGAGATGATCGCACAGCCGCCCCGGCGTGCCGACGACGATGTGCACGCCGTCTCGCAGCGCGCGCTGCTCGCGCCGCGGATCCATGCCGCCGACGCACGTCGCCAGCCGCGCGCCGGTGTCGGCGTACAGCCACACGAGCTCGCGATGGACCTGCAGCGCGAGCTCGCGCGTCGGCGTCACGATCAGCGCGAGCGGTGCGCCGGGCTTGTCGAACCGCGGCGCCTCGCCGAGCAGCGTGTCGGCGAGCGCGAGCCCGAACGCGACGGTCTTGCCGGAGCCGGTCTGCGCCGACACGAGCAGGTCCTTGCCGCGCGCGTTGTCGGCGAGCACCGCCGCCTGCACGGGCGTCGGCTCGGTGTATTGCCGGTTCGCGATCGCCGCGAGCAGGCCGGGATGACAAGGTGGAAACGCCAAATGGACGCGACGTATAGCGCACGTGGCTTGCAATAGCGACCCTGCGATGTGGGCCTATCATTATTGGGGCATGACCTTGTTCTGGTGGTTGTTCTGGGTCGCGATCGTCGCGCTGCTGCTGGCGACCGGCTGGCCGCGCGGGCGAGCGAGCATGCGCGCCGAGGACACGGCGATCGACACCCTGCGGCAGCGCTACGCCGCGGGCGAGATCGACGAGACGGAGTACCGCGAACGCCTCGCGGTGCTGCGCGGCGGGCCGCGGCGAAATGCCCCGCCGCCTCCGCCGAGGACCGATCAAGGAACCCACGCAGCGGCCTGAGCTCGGGCACTTGCCAGATAGACCCGGCGGCTGGGAGACGCGTTGGATCTCGCATGACTCGCCTCGCCCTCTCGTTCGCGCTGCTCGCCTCGCTCGCCACCGCCTCGCTCGCACACCGCGCGCCGCCTCCGCACATCGAGTCGTACTCGGAGCCGCAGGCGCTGATGCCGCGCCGTGCGCTCACGCGCGAGGCCGTGCAGCACGCGCTCGCCGAGGCTCGCGACAGAAACCTCGCCGCGTTCCGCGCGTACGTGAAGGCCGGTGTGTTCCCGAGCAACGTCTACAAGGCCGGCGAGCTCAACGTGTGGCGCGATCAGGACGGCCACTACTGTGCCGCCGCGACGCTCGTCAGGATGTCGGGCCAGACCGCGCTCGTCGCGAAGGTCGCCGAGCAGAACAACTTCATCCGGCTCGCCGACGTCCAGCAGGGTCCGCTGATGGACTGGATCCTGACCTCGGGCTTCACGCAGGACGAGATCGTCGCGATCCAGAAGCCGTTCTCGCCGGTCACGCAGCATCCACAGATCGAGCCTGCAAAGCCGATCGTCGTCGATGCCGACCTGCGCAAGGCGGAGGATGCGCGGCTGCGCGCGAAGTACGCCGCGGTCGACAAGCAGATCGTCGCGCACGCGAGGCGGAGCCTCGAGCTCGCGACCGACCGGCTGATGAAGCACCCGCAGCTCGCGTGGCAGCTCGTCAGCGCGGCGCGAGCTGGCATATGATCGAGGCATGCCGACGTGCCGTGAATGCAACGACGAGGTCGACAAGCTGGTGACCGTGAAGGTCGCCGGCAAGGCTCGCAAGGTCTGCTCCGACTGCGCCGACCGGCTGCGCGAGGAGGGCGAGATCGCCGAGGCGAGCGAGGGCGTGATCCAGGGAATGATGGGCTACAAGGGCCGCCGGTAGCGGAAAACTGAGACCGGCGCGCGCCGTTTCGCAGGCTTCGCGCGGCATGCCGCTTGATGTGATGCGGTGCATGCGCGCTGCTGTCCTCGCGTTGCTGGTAGGAGGCTGTACCACCACCGTCGGACATCTCTCCGACGGGCCGTGCGCGGTCGAGAACGTCACCGGCTCGCTGCCGGGCGTCACGCTCGCGATCCGCTCGAGCTCGTGCCGCTACTCGCAGGGCGCGATGGCGCACTTCACCTACGAGGTGACGACCGACTCGACGGTCCCCGCGATCACGACGCCGGGCGCGACGGGCGGCGGATGCGGCTCGTGCTTCGCGCCGGGCCCCGATCCGCTGTCGTTCGTCGACTGGTCGATCGGCGGCACCGCGCCCGACGGCACGAGCCAGAGCTACTGCCTGTGCGACACCGGCTGCTGCCCGCCCGATCGCATGTACACGGTGCAGCCCGCGGTCGCCGACGAGACCGACACGATCGACTGGGACACGCACAACTGGGGCGGCCCGAGCGACTACAACGCGCCGCAAGGGCCGGTGTTCCCGGCCGGCGTGTACGGCGTGTACGTGACGTTCATCGGCTTCTCCAGCGGCCGCGTCACGGCCGTCCTGCCGATCGAGATCGACGACTAGGTCGCGCGAGCGCGCTCGACCAGCCGGCGCGCTCGAGGATCGCCGCGCCGCGCGCGCGGGTGATCGGAGGCAGGTGCGCGGACGCGGCGTCGCGCAGCGCGCTCGCGAGCTCGCCGGCGGTCGCGAAGCGATCGCCGGGCCGCGGCGCCATCCCGATCGCGAGCACGAGATCGATCTCCTGCAGCAGGTCGGGCGCGAGCAAGCTCGGCCGCAGCGGCCGCGTGTGCACGACCTGGTACAGCGTGTCGGCGACCTCCTTGCCCTGGAACGGTGCGTGGCCGGTGAGCGAGCGGTACGCGATCGCGGCGAGCGCGTAGAGATCCGTGCGGTGATCGACCTCGTCGCCGATCGCCTGCTCGGGCGACATGTACGACGGCGTGCCGACGATCTGGTTCGCGGTCAGCGTGTCGCCGTGCGCGATCGCGCGCGCGACGCCGAAGTCGAGCACCTTCCACGCGTCGCGGTCGCGGAACACGTTCTGCGGCTTGAGATCGCGGTGGACGATGCCGGCCGCGGCCGCCGCGGTGACGCCGATGCCGACCTGCTCGACGAGCTCGATGACCTCGGCAAGCGGCAGCGTGCGCCGCTCGCGGAGGATCTCCGAGAGCGTGCGGCCTTCGAGCCTCTCCATGACCAGGAACGGCACCGGCTGCTCGCCGACCTCGATCACGCGCACGACGTGCGGTGACTCGACGGCCGCGGCGGTGCGCAGCTCGCGAAAGAACCGCAGCACGTGCGTCGCGTTGCCGAGCGACGCGTGCGACAGCAGCTTGATCGCGACCTGCGCGTTGGACCGCGTATCGACCGCGGCGTAGACCTCGCCCATCGCGCCGCGGCCGAGCACGTCGCCGAGCCGGTACGCGCCGATCGTCTGGTCGGAGAACCGGCCGCGCTTGCTGCGCAGCGCGCGCTCGAGCTCGTCGCGCGCTTCGAGCAGCAACGCCTGGCGGTGCGCCGCGAGCCGCACCGCCTGCTCGAGCTCGCCGACCGCGACGAGCGCGCTGCGCCGCGACAGCCGCGCGGTGATGATCGTCAGCGCCATCACGAACTGCACGAGCAGCTCGATGACGATCTGCTGCGTGCGCGACAGCGGCGGCACCATGATGCCGACGTCACGTCCGCCGCCGACGATGTAGATCGCCATCGCCGCGTGCGCGAGCGCGCAGATCGCGTACGCCGCGATCGCCATGCGCCCGGCCTTGCTGAGCCCGACGAAGTACACGCCGAGCACGACGAGCATCGGCGCCGGCGAGAAGATGCCGAAGTAGAACACCGCGGCGTTGACGCAGATCGCCGGGAAGAACCACACCAGCAGCGTCCACTTCTGCCGGAACCGGATCGGATCGCGGGTCTGGTACAGCAGGAACGCCATCGACAGCAGGCCGACGATGCACGCGCCGAACAGCACGAGCTTGCCGTCGCGATCGCCGCCCGGGATCACGATCCCCGACACCGCACCGACGACCGCGAGGAGCGCGACGATCAGGCAGAACGTGCGCGTGCGCAGGATCTCGTCGCGCTCGAGCGCCTCGATCGGCGAGCCGATGCTGGTCGCGCCCGAGGCCGGCGCCGACGGCGCCAGCTCCTTCGTCGCCTCCGCATCCGAAGCGTCGCCCATCCCGACCAGGATAGCGGATCAGCCAGGTCGGATCGCGGTGATGAGGCGCATCGGAAACGCCGGGAGCCCCGCCGAGAACACCTGGAACGGCTCGACGTGGTCGACGCGCAGGCCGACGCGCTCGAGCACCGGCAGCGGGTTGCGGTTCATCCGGCAGCCCTGGCCGTTCGCCGCGAGCCACAGCGGGTTGGCGAGGTGCATCAACACGCCGGCGACCGCGCGCGGGCTGCGCACGTGCTCGAGCAGGCGCACCTCACCTCCCGGGCGCACGACGCGCGCGACCTCGCGGCACACCTCCTCCGGAGACTTCACCGAGCACAACACGAGCGCGAGCACGGCGGCGTCGGCGGCACCGTCCGCCAGCGGGATCGACTCGCCGGTGCCGGCGACGACCTCGACCGGGACGCGCGCGTGGCTCGCGGCCTCGAGCGCGCGCGCGACGAACGTGTCGTCGGGCTCGATCGCGGTGACGCGCGCGACCGGCGGCGCGTAGCGCGCGAACATCGCGCCGGTGCCGCAGCCGACCTCGACGACGTGACCGGCGAGCCCGGCGACCAGCTCGTCGCGCCGCTCGGCGAGGCCGGCGGCATCGGCGCGCGCCATCACGGTGTCGTAGAGCTCCTGCTGCGAGACGCGCCGCTTCAGCGCGAGCGTCGCGGGTGCGTGGCGAAAGAAGTGACCGAGCTCGACGATCATTGGAACACCTCGTCATCGACCGTGGGTGACTCGCGCCGGCCGTAGACCTCGGCGAACGCGCGCAGGATCTCGTCGAGTGGCAGGTCGAGGTAGAGCCCGCGCTCGCGCACGTACTCCATGTAGCGGCGGCCGGAGCCGTCGTACGCCTGGAGCAGCGCGTCGCGGCCCGGCTCCAGCTCGAGCGGCGGCACGCCGAAGCGCGCGCACAGCGCCGCGTTGAACGCGGGCGTCGCCTTGACCGGCGCGCCGTCGATCCACAGCTCGACGTAGCCGTGGAACGCGAACAGATCGGTGCCCATCGCGGCGCGCAGCTTGGCGCTCGCGAGGTGGTTCTTGACGTCGGCGAAGCCGAGCCGCGCCGGGATCCCCGCCGCGCGCGCGGCCGCGCACAGCAGCACCGCCTTCGGGATGCAGTACGCGCGCTCGCGATGGAGCAGCGCGCTCGCGACGTAGTGAGCCGGATCGTTCGACAGCGAGTACGGGTCGTAGCGCAGTCGCTCGCGCACCGCGCGGAACAGCCGTGCCGCGCGCTCGGCTGGCGTGCGCGCCCCGGCGGTCGCGTCCGCGGCGAACGCGATCACGTCGGGGTGGTCCGAGTCGACGAACCGACCCGGCTGCAGGAACGACGGCTCGGGCAGCACGCCCACAGCGTAGCGGAGTTACGAGTTTCCGCTTGACGATCGCGCGCGGAAGCCGCATTCATGGTCGTCACCATGTGCTCCCAGGTCCTGTCATCGTCGTCGTCGGCCATCCGCGACGCGTAGCAACCCGCGATTTCGTCGAGATCAGGGCCCCGCGACGCGAGTCGCGGGGTTTTTCGCTTTTCGGGGCCCGAGGAAGAACGTCAGTGTCATGGAGAACAAGCTCGTCAACGTCGGAACGATCGGTCACGTCGACCACGGCAAGACCACCCTGACCGCCGCGATCACGCAGGTGATGGCGCGCCGTCACGGCGGAGCCGCGCTCGCGTTCGCCGACATCGACAGCGCACCCGAGGAGAAGGCGCGCGGCGTGACGATCAACCTCGCTCACGTCGAGTACGCGTCGGCGACTCGCCGCTACGCGCACGTCGATTGCCCGGGCCACGCCGACTACGTCAAGAACATGATCACGGGTGCGTCCCAGATGGACGGCGCGATCCTGCTCGTCGACGGCACCGAGGGCTCCCAGGATCAGACGCGCGAGCACGTGCTGCTCGCGCGCCAGGTCGGGGTCGAGCACCTCGTCGTGTTCGTCAACAAGCTCGACGTCGCCGATCCGGAGCTGGTCGACCTGGTCGTGCTCGAGGTGGGCGAGCTGCTCGCGCGGTTCGGCTACCGCGACGTGCCGGTCGTCCGCGGCTCGGCGCTGCGCGCGCTGTACGACGCGACCGAGGGCCGTGACACGGCGTGGACCGCCGCGATCGAGGAGCTCGTGGCCGCGATGGACCGCACGATCCCGGATCCGGTGCGCGACTTCGCGTCGCCGTTCCTGATCCCGATCGAGGGCGTCCACGCGATCAAGGGCATCGGCACGATCGTGACCGGTCGCGTCGCTCGCGGCGTGCTTGCCGCCGGCGGCACGGTCGAGGCGTTCGGTCGCGACGGCGAGCCGCGCGCGATCGTGGTGACCGGCGTCGAGTCGTTCCATCGCGAGCAGCGCGAGGCCCGCGCCGGCGAGAACGTCGGCCTGCGCCTGCGCGACGTCAAGCGCGACGAGCTCGTGCGCGGCCAGGTGCTGGCAGCGCCCGGGACGATCGCGCCGCATCGCGCGGGTCGCGCCGAGGTCTACCTGCTCGGCGCCGCGGAGGGCGGGCGCGCGACGGCGATCAGGAGCGGTTACAAGCCGCAGCTGTTCGTCGGCGCGACGCACGTGACCGCGACGCTCGACGTCGGTGACGGCACGCTCGCGCCCGGCGCGCGCGCGGAGGTCGCGTTCGAGCTCGCCCGTCCGATCGCGCTCGAGACCGGCGTGCGGTTCGCGCTCCGCGAGGGCGGCCGCACGATCGGCGCCGGCCTGATCACCCAGGTCGCATAGAGAGTTAGGCCCCACGTCGAGATTCGGCGTGGGGCCGTCCGTTTTTCGGTACGCTGGAACCATGCGAGGTGCGCTACTCGCGATGGCGATCGCCGGCTGCACCGGCAGGGTTGCGGGTGGCAAGCACCCGACGCCGACGCTGCCGACGGGGCCGTGCGCGGTCGAAGGCGTCACGGGCATGCTGCCGGGCGTGACGCTCGCGATCCGCTCGGCGTCGTGCGTGTACTCGGTGGGCGACCAGGCGCAGTTCACCTACGAGGTGACGACCGACGCGAGCGTCCCCGCGATCACCACGCCCGATGGCGGCGGCGGCTGTGGCTCGTGCCAGGTGCGGTCGACCGATCCGCTGTCGTGGGTGACGTGGCGGATCGGCGGCGCCGCCCCGGATGGTACGTCGCAGGACTACTGCATCTGCGATACCGGCTGCTGCCCGCCCGATCGCATGCAGACGATCCAGCCGGTGACCGCGATGGAGACCGCCACGATCGGCTGGGACCTGCGCAACTGGAACGGACCATCCGACACGAGCAACCCCGAGGGCCCGTACTTTCCGCCCGGCGTCTACGCCGTGAACGTCACGTTCGGCGGGTTCGCGAGCGGCAGCGTCACCGCGAGCCTGCCGGTCGAGATCCTCGAGTGAGCCGATCGCCCGCACGGAGATGCGCTACCACGCACTCGCCCCCGACTACGACGGCACGCTCGCGCCCCACGGCGTCATGGACCGCGGTGCCGGCCGACAAGCCGAGCGGCATCGTCGACGACCGACGGTACGCGCGATGCAGGGATC
>JBLMXA010000486.1:0-6708 GCA_050257515.1 Acidobacteriota bacterium
CTCCGCGCCCGGGCCGGTCTGCTTGCGGCCGGGTGGCTGCGCCGCGAGCAGCTCGTTGATCTTCATCAGCTCGTCGCGGTGGTTGTTCTGGAAGTCGCGCATCACGTTGACGCGCATGCGCAGCGCGTTGAAGCCGGGCACGGCGACCAGCACGAGCAGCGCGGCGGCGATCGCCGACAGCGCGGTGCGCACGCCGTACTGCGTGCCGAGCGCGCGCCACAGCGGGATCACCTCGAGCGAGATCAGCGCGCCGACGACGACGACCGGCACGATCAGGATGATGCGCAGCGCCTGCACGCCGGGCGACCACGCATGGCCCGCGAGCGCGGCGTCCAGCCGCAGGACCCACGGGCTACGGCCGCAGAACAGGATCGCGCCGACGAGCACGCCGATGCACGCGATCGCGACGACGACGCGGACGATGCGGCCATCGCGCGACTCCGGATCGGCGTCCCACGCCCGGCGGCCGATGATCAGCGCGCCGAGGCCGATGCCGAGCGCGAGCACGACCTGCATCGCGCCGAGCGCACGCACCGCGGGGAACAGATCGTCGCCGATCTTGCCGAGCTTGGGGCCGAGGCCGAGCAGCAGCGCGTACAGCGCGGCCGACGGCCACAGCCAGCGCAGGATCTTCGAGCGCACGAGCAGGAACACGATCGGCAGCGAGAACGTCAGCACCGCGAACCGCTCGTGATCGGCGGGCGAGAAGTCGAGCAGCGCGCCGCGGCGATACCACTGCGCGAGCGTGTCGAAGCCGGGGCCGACCTCGTCCCACACGCGCGCGGGGAACCCGCCGAAGCCGTTGTAGTCGGCGAGCAGCGGCAGCCACACCGGCAGCCACGCGAGCACCATCAGCTCGCCTACGAGCAGCGTGCGCGCGAGCTCGGCGCAGAAGCTCTGCTCGTCGAGCACGAGCGCGCGCGCGCGCGGGATGCGCCACAGCACGGCGACGAGCGCGAGGATCGTGATGACGAGCGCGACGAGCCCGAACCACACGCCGGCGA
Organism: Acidobacteriota bacterium; assembly: GCA_050257515.1. Lineage (GTDB taxonomy): Bacteria > Myxococcota_A > Polyangia > Haliangiales > Haliangiaceae > JABFXX01. Next base: position 1,005 of record JBLMXA010000486.1, read on the forward strand.
AGCCGAGCACCAGTCCGGCCGCGAGCACGACGAGCGGGAGCAGGGTCGCCGCGACGTAGCCGAGCGCGCGCCAGTCGCCGAGCTCGGGCATCTCGAACGGCGTGGTCGCGGGCCGCACGATCAGCGGCAGCAGGATGCCGGCGAGCGCCAGCACGACGCCGAGCGCAGGCGGCGCCCAGCCGGGCAGCCAGCCGAACAGCGCGTGACCGATCGACGTGCCGGGCAGCACGATCAAGATCACGAGGCCGACGAGCACGAGCAGCCGGCCGCCGAGGCTCGCCGCGTCGGGCGTCTCGAGGCGCGGCACGATGCCGGCGGCGACGAGCACGCAGCCGACGATCACGGGCACGACCGCGGGCAGCGGGCCGAAGCCGGCGGCGTACGCGGCCATCGCCGAGCCGAGCGCGCCGACGCCGACGAGGATGCGCCCGGCGATCTTCGCCGGCGCGTTGCCGAACAGGAACATGAGACCGCCCGCGATCACCATCACCGCGAACGCGATCAGGAGCGCGTAGCCCGGGATGTGCATCGCGACGTCATCCATGCGCGCCCACGTGCGCGGCAGCACGACGAGCTCGGCGAGCCCGACGACGACGAGCGCGCGGGACGCGATGCTCGGCCAGGCGAGCTCGCGCAGCCGGGGCACGAGCCGCCACACGACCGCGACGAACAGGCCGACGCCCATCACGACCACCGCGAACGGGTGGCACAGGCCCACGAACGCGCCCCACGCGATCGCGGGGGCGAGCCCGCTGCCTTCGGAGATCCAGCGCGCGGTGTGGCCGAGCGCGAGAGGGAACGCGGCGAGCGCCCAGGTCTGGGTGTACAGGCCGACCTGGAACGTGCCCGCGTTGCCGGCGCCCCACCTCGACTCGCCGTTCATGAACGCGACCGCGAACGCGGCGAGCACCGCCTGCCATGGCGTCGCGCCGAGCAGGCGCATGCCGCGATACGCGGCGGCCGGGGCGAGCACGTGCGGCAGCCACACGCTGAGCTGGAACCAGAACAGGTGGTGGCCGAAGATCGCCGCGGGGATCGCCGACGCGAGCTGCGGGATCGCCTGGTAGTAGTAGATCGACGCGTAGCCGGCGTTCGCGCTCGGGTTCCAGAAGTCGAAGTCGCCGTGGCGCAGGCAGTCGGCGAGCCGCGCGCTCTCCGCGAAGTGGAACGACAGGTCGTCGCCGACCGGCTCGCCCATGAACACGTTGAAGTGCAGCGCCGCGATCGCGATCGTGAGCGCCGCGAGCGCCCACAGCGCGCCGTGGTCGGCGAGCCAAGCCGCCGCGTGGTCCCACCAGTCCTGCGCTTGCTCCTTCGCGCGCTTGGCCGCCTCGTCGTCGTACGCACCGGGGGCGTACTTCGGCGTGCCGTCGACGACGACCGCGGCCGGCGGAAGGTCCGCCTTGTCCGACGCCTTGATCGGCGTGTCCGGTGTCTTGCCCGGGCTGTCCGGCGTGGCCGGGATCTCCGGCGTGTCCGGCGTCGACGGGATCTCCGGCTGCTTGTCCGGGTGCGCGGGGATCTCGGGCTGCTTGTCCGGCTGCGGCTTGTCCGGGCTGTCCGGGATCTCCGGGGTGTCCGGCTTGGCCGGGATCTCCGGGGTGTCCGGCTTGTCCGGCTTGTCCGGATCGTCCGGTGCGCTCACGACGCATCCTCCGCGATTCCCAATTCTGTTTCCGGTTCCGCTTCTCTGTTGAATTCCGGAATCCAACCGTGAAGCGGAACCCGAAGCAGCATTCGGAACCTCATCACGACACCGCCTCCGGCTCTGCCTCGAGCAGCTCCGCCACCTGCTCGTCGTCGAACCTCGGCGTCGCGCCGCGGCAGCCGGCGACCGCGGCGGACCACCGGCTCGCGGCACGACCGGAGCGCGAGAGATCCCAGCCGAGGGTCATGCCGTGCACCAGGATCGCGAGGTACGCATCGCCGCAGCCGACGTTATCGCCACCGGGGCTCGCGCGCACGCCCTCGACGTCGATCGAACGCCCCTCGCCGTATAACGTCGATCCTGCAGCGCCATGGGTGACCGCGAGCACGCGCGGCCTGCGCTGCAGCTCCGCGATCGGATCGGTCCAGCCCTGCCACTGCGCGAGGATCGCGAGCTCCTTGTCGTTGACCTTCAGCACGTCGCACGCGCGGATCGCCTCGAGCACGGCGATCGCCTCGTCGCCGTCGGGAGCGCCGCGATCGGTGCGCCGCAGGTTGACGTCGCACGCCTGGACGCAGCCGCCGCGCGCGGCCGCGATCGCCTCCCGCCAGCTCGCGAGGCCCTCGGGCGTGCGCTGTGCGAGCGTGCCGTAGACCATCACGCCGGCCTCGGCCAGCGCCTCGCGGACGTCGGCGGTGCACGCGATGCGCTCCCACGCCCGGCCGGGCACGAGGCGGTAGTGCGGCTCGCCGTGCTCGACGTGGACCTCGACGACGCCGGTCGCACGCTCGCGATCGATCTGGACGAGCGACGTGTCGCAGACCTCGGCGAGCCGCGCGATCGCGCGGCGGCCGTGATCGTCGTCGCCCACGCGCGTCACCATCCGCGCCCACCCGCCGGCGAGCCCGAGGTGCCACGCGACGTTCGCCGGGGCGCCGCCGAGCTGCGGGCCCTCGGGGAACAGGTCCCACAGCACTTCGCCCCAGATCACGACGGCTTGGTCGCTCATTGACTTCCGGAGACTTAGTGTCCAGTATACACGATAACGATGACCGACGGCATCGACGGCGTCTACGGTGGATCGCTCGCGCTGCTGACCGACTTGTATCAGCTGACGATGGCCTGCGGCTACTGGAAGACCGGCCAAGCCGAGCGCGAGGCGGTGTTTCACCTGACGTTCCGGCGCCCCCCGTTCGGCGGCGGCTACGCGGTCGCCGCTGGCATCGCGCCCGCCGTCGAGTACCTGCGCCGGCTGCGGTTCACGTCCGAGGATCTCGCGTACCTCGCGACGCTGCGCGATCGCGAGCAGCAGCCGCTGTTCCCGCCGGGATTCCTCGCATATCTCGGCGAATTGCGCTTCGCGTGCACCGTCGACGCCGTGCCCGAGGGCGCCATCGTGTTCGCGCACGAGCCGCTCGTCCGCGTGCGCGGGCCGATCGTGCAGGCGCAGCTCGTCGAGACCCCGCTGCTCACGCTCGTCAACTACCAGACTCTCGTCGCGACCAAAGCCGCGCGCGTGTGCCAGGCCGCGCGCGGCGCGCCGGTCTACGAGTTCGGCCTGCGCCGGGCGCAAGGCCTCGACGGCGGGCTCGCGGCGTCGCGCGCCGCGTACATCGGCGGCTGCACCGGCACGTCGAACGTGCTCGCCGGCAGGCTGCTCGGCATCCCGCTCGCCGGCACCCACGCGCACAGCTGGGTGATGGTTCACGGCGACGAGCTCGCCGCGTTCCGCGCGTACGCCGAGGCGATGCCCGGCAACTGCACGCTGCTCGTCGACACCTACGACACGCTCGACGGCGTGCGCCACGCGATCGAGGTCGGCCGCGAGCTGCGCGCGCACGGCCACGAGCTCGCCGGCATCCGGCTCGACTCCGGCGACCTCGCGCACCTGTCGATCGAGGCGCGGCGCATGCTCGACGCCGCGGGCTTTCCGGACGCGCGCATCGTCGCCTCGAACGATCTCGACGAGCAGCTGATCGGCAACATCCTCGAGCAAGACGCGCGCATCGACGTGTGGGGCGTCGGCACGAAGCTCGTCACCTGCTTCGATCAGCCCGCGCTCGGCGGCGTGTACAAGCTCGGCGCCTACCGCGACGAGCGCGGCGCGTGGCGCGACGCGATCAAGCTGAGCGAGCAGCCGATCAAGATCTCGAACCCCGGCATCCTGCAGGTCCGCCGCCTCACGCGCGACGGCACGCTCGCCGGCGACGTGATCTACGACGGCGAGCGCGGGCTCGCGTCGCCCGAGCTGTACGACATCGAGGATCCGACGCGGCTGCCGTTTTCGCCCGCCGCCGATGCCGGGCAGGACCTGCTGCACACGGTGCTCGATCGCGGCGCGCCGACGTCGGTGCCGCTCGATCTCGAGACCGCGCGCCGCCGCGCGGCTGCTGATCTCGCCGCGCTGTCGCCGCGCACCCGACGCTTCCTGAACCCGCAGCCGTACCCGGTCGGTCTCGACCGCCACGTCCACGAGCGCAAGTTGCAGCTGATCGCCGCGGCCAGGGAGGCCGTCCGCCATGCCTGAGCCCCTCGTGTTCTCGACCAGCGCGTACGACTACCTCGCGCGCGCGATCGCCGCCGGCGGCGGCTGGGAGCTCGGCGAGGTCGAGCGCCAGCAGTTCCCCGACGGCGAGCACTACCAGCGCCTGATCACGGATCCCGCCGACCGCGACGTGATCGTCGTCGGCGGCACGATCGACGACAGCGCGACGCTCGAGCTGTACGACCTCGCGTGCGGGCTCGTGACCGGCGGCGCGTATCGCGTGCGCCTCGTCATCCCGTACTTCGGCTACTCGACGATGGAGCGCTCCACCAAGCCGGGCGAGGTCGTCACCGCGAAGACGCGCGCGCGCCTGCTGTCGTCGATCCCGACCGCGAGCCGCGGCACGCAGGTGTTCCTGCTCGACCTCCACGTCGCGTCGATCGCGTACTACTTCGAGGGCGGGCTGCGCCCGATCCACGTCTACGGCCAGCCGCTCGTCACCGCCGCCGCGCGCCGGCTCGGCGGCGATTCGTTCGTGCTCGCGTGCACCGATGCCGGGCGCGCGAAGTGGGTCGAGTCGCTCGCGAACGATCTCGGCGTCGAGGTCGCGTTCGTCTACAAGCGCCGGGTCGACGGCGCGTCGACCACCGTCACCGGCGTGTCCGCGCAGGTCGCCGGCAAGCGCGTCGTCATCTACGACGACATGATCCGCACCGGCGGCTCGCTGATGAGCGCGGCGCAGGCGTACAAGGACGCCGGCGCGAGCGCGATCGACGCGATCGCGACCCACGGGCTGTTCCCGGGCAGCTCGCTCGCGCGGCTCGAGCAGAGCGGGCTGTTCGGCCGCATCGTCGCGACCGACAGCCACCCCCGCGCGGTCGGCCTCGCGGGCAACTTCCTGCACGTCGACAGCACCGCGCCGCTGTTCGTCCAGCATCTAACCGCCAACCGGTAGGATCGCCCCATGAAGCTGGTCAAGGTCGGTGTCGCGTGCGTCAACCAGACGCCGTTCGCGTGGGAGCAGAACGTCGCGCACCTGCGCATCGCGATCGAGCACGCGCGTGCCGAGGGCGTGTCGCTGCTGTGCCTGCCCGAGCTGGCGATCACCGGCTACGGCTGCGAGGACGCGTTCTTCATGGACGGCCTGCAGGACATGGCGTTCGCGCAGCTCGACGCGCTCGCGCCGCTGACCAGGGGCATGGTCGTCGCGGTCGGGCTGCCGGTCTATCACGAGAAGGCGCTCTACAACGCCGCGGCGCTGCTCGCCGACGGCGCGATCGTCGGCTTCGTCGCGAAGCAGTTCCTCGCCGGCGACGGCATCCACTACGAGCCGCGGTGGTTCAAGGCGTGGCCGGCCGGCGAGGTCGACGTGCTCGAGCGCACGGCCGATGACGGCAGCGTGCGCCGGTTTCCGATCGGCGATCTCGTGTTCGAGCTCGGCGACATCCGCATCGGCTTCGAGATCTGCGAGGACGCGTGGGTCGCGAATCGTCCCGGCACAGACCTCGCACTGCGAGGTGTCGACGTCATCTGCAATCCGTCCGCCAGTCACTTCGCGTTCGGCAAGTTCG
>JBLMXA010000487.1:0-3003 GCA_050257515.1 Acidobacteriota bacterium
GGGATCGCGATCACCTTGAGCGAGTTGCGGTCGGCGGCGATCAGCGCCGCGCGCGCCGCGCGCCGCACGTTCTCCGCGCCGATCGTCATGCCCGGCTCCTCCATCGTCGGCACGTGGATGACGTGCTTGGCAGGCAGCTGGCCGGCGGTCGTCACCAGCGCGGCGCCCACGGCGATCGGCGCGGCCGCCATCGCGGCCTGCTGGATCACGTCGCCGCCCTGACGGCGCAGCATGCCGCCGATGCCGCCGCCCATGATCCCGAGCGAGTTCGCCGGGTTGACGACAGCATCGACCGGCAGGGTCCAGAGCTCAGCCTTCGCGACGTGCACCTGCATGCAGTCGCACCGCTACCACGCCCGGGCGGCGTGATTCAAGCGCAGGCCTTCTCCAGCTCCTGCTCGACCTTGTCCTCGGCCCACTTCTTCGCGACCGCGAGCTCCTTGACGATCAGCTGCTTCGCGCTGTCGAGCATCTTGCGCTCGCCGAACGACAGGACCTTGCTGCTCTTCAGCCGGTAGAGGTCGCGATAGACCTCGGCGACGTCGAACAGCGAGCCGGTCTTGATCTTCTCCATGAACCCGCGGTAGCGGCGGTTCCACGTCTGCTTGTCGATGTGGACGTCCTTCTCGCGCAGGATGTCGAACACTTCCTCGATCTCCTGAGACGTCGCCACCGGACGCAGCCCGACCTGATCTGCCTTCTCCTTGGGAACCAGGATCTGCATCCCGGTCGCGAGCACCTTGAGGACGTAGAAGGAGCACACGGTGGTGTTGATCTCCTTCTTCTCGATTCCGATCACCTCCGCCACGCCATGCGCGGGGTAGACGGCCTTCTCGCCAATCCTGAAGTCGGTCATCGGTTCTCCTCGGTGGGCTCCGGCTTCTACAGCAATGCCGGTGCCTCTGGTTGCCCCGTGAAGGTTCGCGCACTTGGCGCGGACGAGCTGTGTCAGGGTGTCACACTACGTTCTCGTCGGAAGTTCCTCGACGGGGGGTTTCCCAACGGGGCCCGGAGGATATCAATCGCGAGACAGATCGCCAGCCAAATCGACACCCGGCGCATGGACTTGCCAGCGTGGCGTCGCGATTTCCAGCACTTGCGCGGCAAACAATCTGTGAGATCCCGCCAGGTTTGATACGCTTGGCGCAGTGCGTGGCTCGCTGGGTCAGCTGCTGATCGCGCAGGGGGCGATCGATTCGAGTGCTCTGTCCGACGCGCTGTCCCGGCAGAGCGGGCGGCACCCCCTCGCGTCGGAGCTGTACGCGCTCGGTTACTGCAGCGAGCGCCAGCTCGCGACCGCGCTCGCGGTGCAGACCGGCTGGCCGGCGATCGTGCTCGACGAGTCGACGATCCGGCTGGAGGTGCTCGAGCACGTCTCGGTCGAGTGGGCGCGGATCTTCAACGCGCTGGTCGTGTTCGAGGACGACCGCTCGCTGGTCGTCGCCGCCGCACGTCCGGAGGACGCGATCGTGCCGGCACGCGAGCTCGGCGCCGCGCGCGGCAAGAACGTCGAGCTGCGCATCGCGCTCGACATCACGCTCGCGCGCGCGATCCGGCTCGGGTTTCGCAGGTGGAAGGCCGGCGAGCAGTACCTGGTCGGCGCGGAGGCCGATCGGTCGCGGCCGGTGCTGTCGGTCGTCCATCCCGAGACCGGCAACGACGAGCATCGCCAGGCGCAGCGCGCGCTCGCCGAGGATGCCGCACGCAACATCGAGAGCGAGGACGAGCTGCCGAGCGAGGACCATCCCTCGAGCTCGACGCTCACCGGCGACTGGCAGGTCAACACGACGACCACGACCGACGCCCACGAGGCGCTCGTCGAGGAGAAGACGAGCATCGTCGTCGCCGATCTCGATCGCGTCGGCACCGATCCGTTCGTGCCGAACCACGAGCACGTGCGCGCGCTGGTCGTCGATCCCGATCCGCCGGGCCGCATCCAGCTCGTCGCCGAGCTCGAGAAGATCGGCTGGCACTGCCAGGCCGCCTCGACCGGCTCGCAGGCGGTCGACCTGCTCGCGCAGCTGCCGTTCGAGGTCGTGTTCGCCGACATCGCGGCGCCCGAGATCGACGGGCTCCAGCTGTGCCGCGCGATCAAGCGCAGCCGGCGGCTGTCGAAGACGCGCGTCGTCGTGACGACGTCGGTCGTCGACTCCGGGCAGGTGCCCGATGACGTGCTGCAGCGCAGCGGCGCCGACGGCTACCTCGAGAAGCCGCTCGACACGCGCCGGCTCCACCGCATGCTGCGCGACCTGTCGCAGGACGAGAAGATCGATCACGACGGCGTGCTCGCCGACGCGCTCGGCCGCTATCACCACGGCGACATCGACGGCGCGATCTCGCGGCTGCGCGGCGCGCTCGTCAGCGATCCGTCGAGCCCCAAGCTCCACTTCATGCTCGCGAACATGCTGCAGCGCGCCTCGCGGTGGGCGGAGGCGGTCGACGAGTACGAGGCGGTGGTCGAGATGCAGCCGACGTACTTCCCGGCGTTGACGCGGCTCGCCTACCTCTACTTCCGCCTGGGGCTGCACGCGCGCGCGGTCGAGACGTGGCGGCGCGCGCTGCCCGTGTGCGAGGACCCGGCGCTGCGACGGAACATCGAGCTGTTCATGCGCAAGCTCGTCGCCGACATGTCGAAGTCCGACGCGAGCTAGCGCTACCAGCGCAGCGAGCGGTAGTCGGTGAAGCCGGTCGCGGCGTGGCTGGCGAGCGGTGCCGCGAGCTCCTCGGAGAACTCGGGCAGCTTGATGAAGATCTGATCGGCGGCGATGCCGGCACTGCTGTACGCGGTGATGTCGCTCGCGCGGTTGCCGATCGCGGCGGCGATGTCGAAGCGCTGCACGAGCGGCGCGACGACCGCGCGCTTGAACGCGACCGTCTGCGAGCCCGGCAGCGTGACCACCGGCTGCGCGAGGTGCAGCGGCGCGCGCGGGAAGCCGTGATCGGCGAGCCACTGCCGCGTCGAGCCGGTGTAGAGGTCGCCGCGCGCGGTGACGTAGATCGGCG
>JBLMXA010000488.1:0-3787 GCA_050257515.1 Acidobacteriota bacterium
GGTACGCCGCGTGGGTCGCTCGCTGCACCACGTGCGGCGATGCGACGATCGCGAGCGTCACGCGCAACGGCAACGTCGCGTGGGTGACCGTGCACCGCAGCGGCCAGCAGAACCATCCCGCGATGTGCGCGGCGGGGACGTTCTGTCCAAGCACGTACGCGAGCGACAGCGTGATCGGCTGTCGCCTCGAGGCGAGCGTCACGTGCGCGGTCGTCGACGGCGAGCCGGCGACCACCGCGCGCATCGTCGGCGACCGCGTCGTTACGACGAGGAAGCTCGACGTCGACTTCCCCTAGTCCGCCGGCAGGCCCTCGCCGCCGTTCTTGTTCAGCGTGTGGCCGTTCGTCGCTTCGGGGCGGCGCACGCGCTTCGCGACGCCGAGCATCAGCGGGATCGTGCTGAGCCCCCCGATCGCGACGAGCGCCCAGCCGACGCTCGTGCGCCTGCCGCGTGCGAGCTTCTCCGACAGTAACAGCCCGATGCCGACGCCGAGCATGCCGCGTGTCGCGGCGATCAGCGCGAGGCGCGGGAGCGCGATGGTGGCTTCCTTCATGTCACGACCTCCACGGGAGAGGCCGTGCATCTCTCATTCCGAGGAGCCGGCGACCGCCTCGGGCACGTCGCCGTAGTCCTCGGCTTCGTAATCCTCGCGGTAGAGCGCGCCGAGGTGGCGCGCGCAGAACACCTCGATCAGCTCGGGGTCGTACATCTTGCCGGCGGTCTTGCGCAGCACGGCCTCGCACTCGTCGAGCGGCAGCGCCTTCTTGTACGGCCGGTCGGTCGCCATCGCATCGAACGCGTCGGCGATCGCGACGATGCGCGCGACGAGCGGGATGTCCTCGGCCTTCATCTTGTCGGGATAGCCAGTGCCATCCCACCGCTCGTGGTGGTTGCGCACGGCCGGCATGATCGGCCGCAGCATCTCGATCTTCGACGCGATGTCGTAGCCCTTCACGGGGTGCTCGCGCATGTGCGACCACTCGGCCTCGTCGAGCGGGCCGGGCTTGAGCAGCACCGCATCCTTGATGCCGATCTTGCCGATGTCGTGGAGGAACGCGCCGAACTCGAGCGTCTCGAGACCGTCGGCCGGATACCCGGCCTCCTTCGCGAGCACGAGCGAGTACGCGGCGACGCGGCCGCAGTGGCCCTTCGTGTACGGATCCTTCGCCTCGATCGCTTCGGCGAGCCCGAACAGCGCCTGGCGGTTCGCCGCCTTGAGCTTCTCGTAGCTCTCCTCGAGCTCCTTCGTGCGCTCCTTGACGACGGTGTCGAGCAGCAGCTCGCGGCGCTGCAGCTTGCCCTGGTCGACCGACAGCTTGCGCACGAGCTCGCGCTGCTGCTCGACGAGGCTGAGCAGCTTGACGCCCTCGCCGACGACCGCGACGAGCCGGCTGCGCTCGCTCGGCCGCGCGACGACGCGGATGATCGTGCCGTTGTGCGCCGGCCGGTAGTCGAGCTCGACCGCCTCGTCGGGCGTCGAGACCAGCGCGATGCGCAGCGCCTCGGGCGCGTGCAGCACGCTGGCCTCGAGCAGGCCGACGCCGTCGAACGTGCCGGTCGTGTGCGTCGACACGATCACGTGCGCCGGTGCGCTGCGCAGCTTGTTGAGTGCCTCCACCGTCGACCGCGCGGTCTCCACCGCGAGCCCGGTCGTGCCTAGCAGCTCGGCCAGCTCGCCCAGCGCTTCGGGCTGGGGGTGAGCGACGAGCGCGCGGAATCTCCCCTTCACGTTGCCCACTATATCCGTGGCAACACCCCAAGCAACGGGTAGATTCACCCCGCGTGCAGGACGTAGTCACCGGTAACATCTCCGGCCTCAAAGCAAGCGAGATCAAGGCACTGGAGCGGCTGTATCGCCGTCGCGTCGCGCCCACGGAGGTCGTGTCGAGCGAGCTAGCTGTACAGATCGGTACACTCGCGGCCGAGCTGCATCGTCAGGTCGGCGTGCTGATCGATCGGCGCGGCGCGATCCAGCACGTCGTGGTCGGCGACGCGTCCAAGATCGTGCTGCCGGATCTCGGCCGGTTCCGCGGCGGCGCGAGCCGTCTGCGCGGCGTCCGGCTCGTCCACACCCACCTGCGCGGCGAGCCGCTGACGCGCGACGACCTCACCGACCTCGGGCTGCTCCGGCTCGACCTGGTCGCCGCGATCACGGTCGACGCCGCCGGCCACCCCGGCAAGCTGCACATCGCGCACGCTCAGCCGGATGCCGATCCGGTCGAGCTGCCGGTCGAGCCGGCGACCAACCCGCGCACGAATTTCGTCGACCTCATCCAGCAGGTCGAGGCGCGGTTCGCGCGCGCGCACCGCGTCGCGCCGACCGATCGCGGCAAGGATCGCGCGCTGATCGTGCACGTCGAGCTCGCCAACAGGAGATCGACCGCTGCGAGCCGAAGGCTCGTTGGCGGGGAGTCGGCCGAAGGCCGACCCCCGAAGGATTCGGAGGCGCGGATCGCCGAGCTGCGCGAGCTGTGCCGCACCGCCGGCGTCAAGGTGCTCGACGTGGTCGTCCAGCGCCGGCCCGAGCCCGATCCGAAGTTCCTCGTCGGGCGCGGCAAGCTCGACGACATCCTGCTGCGCGCGATGCAGCTCGGCGCCGAGTGCGTGATCTTCGATCCCGATCTCGCGCCCGGCCAGGCGCGCGCGATCAGCGAGGCGACCGAGCTGAAGGTGCTGGATCGCACGATGCTGATCCTCGACATCTTCGCGCAGCACGCGACGAGCCGCGACGGCAAGCTGCAGGTCGAGCTCGCGCAGCTGCGCTACGCGCTGCCGCGGCTCGTCGAGAAGAACACGATGATGTCGCGGCTGACCGGCGGCATCGGCGGGCGTGGCCCCGGCGAGACGAAGCTCGAGATCAACCGCCGCCGCGCGCGCGAGCGCATCCACCTGCTCGAGAAGCGGCTCGACGAGCTCGCCGACGCTCGCCGGCTGCGCCGCAAGCAGCGCGGCCAGCGCGAGGTCCCGATCATCGCGATCTGCGGCTACACGAACGCCGGCAAGTCGACGCTGCTCAACTCGCTGACCGAGGGCAACGCGGTCGCCGAGAACAAGCTGTTCGCCACCCTCGATCCGATCAGCCGGCGCCTGCGGTTCCCGCACGAGCACGAGGTCGTGATCACCGACACCGTCGGGTTCATCCGCGATCTGCCCGAGGAGCTGGTCGCCGCGTTCCGCGCGACGCTCGAGGAGATGGAGGACGCCGACCTGCTCGTCCACGTCGCCGACGCGTCGGACCCCGACCGCGAGCAGCACATCCGCGCGGTCGAGGGCATCCTGTCCGATCTCGGCCTGGGCGAGAAGCCGCGCGTGCTGGTATGGAACAAGGCCGACCGGCTGTCGCCCGAGGATGCCGAGCACCTGTCGCATCACGGCGGCGGGTTTGTCATCACCGCGCTCGACCGCCAGACGTTCGGGCCGCTCCTGCTCGCGATCGAGCGCGATCTCTGGCACCAGGGCAAGGACACCGCGGTCGCGCGCGCGCTTCACGCCTAGGGCGTCCGCTCGCGGCGGGCGAATCCGAGCGCGATCCCGGCGAGCACGATCGCGCCGCCGATCGCGGCGTGCACCGGTGGCTGCTCTCCGAATGCCACCCACGTGATCAACGCGCTGCCGATCGGCTCGCCGAGCACGGCGAGCGCGACGAGGTGGGTCGGCGTCGTGCGCACCGCGGCGTTGAGCAGGCTGTGGCCGATGAACGACGCGACCACCGCCGCACCTGCACACGCGACGAACGAGTGAGCGGGCAGGGCGCCCAGGTGCGTGCCGCTCGCGACCGCGGCGATCA
>JBLMXA010000489.1:0-2548 GCA_050257515.1 Acidobacteriota bacterium
CGCGGCGAAGCGCATGATGCCGGCCGATCCCTCGATGACGAAGGTCACGCGCAACGCGGACGGCACGACGAGCGGGCGCTGGGTCGTACGGCGGCTCGCGCGCCGCGAGCGCGATGACCACGGCTGGTTCGATCCGGTCGCGATCTCGCGCGACGGCGCCGTCGTCGCCGCGGCCGGAACGCAGAGCGGCCGCTTGCGGCTGTGGACGCTGGCGACCGGTGCCGCGCGCGACGTCGACCTCGGCGACACCGACCTCGAGCAGCTCGTGTTCACGCCCGACGGCTCGACCGTCGCGGTCGCCGGCTCCGACGGCAAGCTCCGGCTGGTGCCGGTCGCCGGCGGCGAGCCGCGCGTGCTCGCCGCGTCGAACGCGCCGGTCGAGGCGATCGCGATCTCGCCCGACGGCAAGACGCTCGCGTCCGCGGGCGTCGATCGCACGCTCAGGTTCTGGCGGCTCGCGACCGGCGAGGTCCACATCCGCAAGCTCTACGCGGACATCGTCACCGCGCTCGCGTACTCGCCCGACGGCACGTGGCTGGCCGCGGCGGTGCAGGACAAGACCGTGCGGCTCGAGAACCTCGCCGAGGGCGGCTCCATGCTCGTCCCCAACCTCGCCGGCGATCCGCTGGCGGTCGCGTTCGACGCCAGCTCGCGCCTGCTGCTCGTGTCCGACAGCGGCGGCGGCGTCGACCTCACCGAGCTCGCCGCGTACGGCCGCACGCTGCGCCGGCGCGGCGCGGCGATCGGCGACGTCGCGATCTCGCCCGATGGCACCCACTTCGCCGGCGCAGCCGCCGACGGCATCGCGCGCGAGTGGCTCGACACGATGCCGCGCGACGAGGCCGCGCTGCGCGCCCGGCTGAGCCGGCCGTATTGAGCCAGCTGTCAATTCATCCGCGCGCCCGGCGGACGCACGAAGTGCACGCGGGCGGGGACGTACGCGGTGTCGCGGAGTGTCGGCGGCTCGACGAGGACCTCGCGCGCGTCGATGCGGACGGGCTCGGGCGAGGCGAACACGCCGCTCTTGGTCGCGCGGACGAGGCGGCCGGCGAGGGCGCGGTAGGGCTCGAGCGAGGGGCGGGCCCACCCGGCGATCGCGCCGGAGCCGCCGTAGCCGACGACCGCGGCGCCGACCTTGTCGGCGAGGCTCGACGGCAGCCGCGACGACACCTGGACGAAGCCGGGGTTCGGCACGCTGCCGGTGTCGAACACCTTCTTCAGGCCCCTGGCGGCGTCGATCGGCGCGAACACCGCCTCGGCGGTCTTGTACGACGCGACGTCGGCGACCGCGCCGGTCAGGTCCTTCTCGCCGACGCGGCGATCGAAGAACGTCGCGTCGACCTCGGACTCGAGCATCGCGTTGTCGATGAAGCCCGGGTCGTTGCAGTCGGTCTGCACGAACGCGAGCTTCTTGCCGTTGAGCTGCTGCATTGTGGTGCTCGTTGCCGAGAACAGCGCCCACGTGCGCGAGGTGCCGCCGCCGACGTTCGCGGCCGCGAGCAGCCGCCAGCCGGGGTTCACCGCGATGCACTGGCCCTCGATGATCGCGAAGTCGACCGCGTCCTTCTTGAGCGCGGCGATCGTCGCGTACGACTGCGCCTCGGTCCTGATGCCGGTCGCCGACTCGATCGCCTTCGCGAGCCCCTGCACGTACGCGAGGCGCGACTGCGCGGTGCCGAACTCGACCGACGGCGCGTAGATGCCGACGACGAGCCGGCTCGGCGCCTGCTGCGCGTTCGCGAGCCCACCGAGCACGAGCACGAGCACGAGCACGAGGACGATTTGGATCTTAGTAGCCATAGATCCTCTTCTTCGCGTCGATCCACTTCTGCAGATCGCGCGCGTTCGCGCCGCGCGCCTTCGCGCGCTGCCACGCGTCGTACGCCTCCTTCGGCTTGCCCATCAGATCGTAGACGATGCCGAGATCGACGAGCGCCTCGGGCGGCTTGTCGCCGAGCGACTCGAGCTCGCCGAGCTTGTCGCGGCCGAGCGACAGCGCCGCGCGATCGACCGACAGCCGCCGCCTCTGATCCGCGGTCGCGCTCTTCTCCGCGTTCGCGAGCGACCTGCCCGCCGCGCCGACGCTGCCCGCCCGCCACTCGTCGAACGCGACCATCTCCCAGCACGACGCGACCAGCTCGCGCGCGCGGCCGCCGAGCTCGGGCTCGAGCCTGGCCAGCTCGCCGCATGCCTGCTGGCGCGCGGTGCCGGTCTGCGTGCGGTAGCCCGCGTATGCCGCGAAGAACGTCGTGCCGACCTTCGCGTACGGTCCCTTGAGGTACGCGCCCTGGTTGCCCTTCGCCGCGAGCGACTTGAACAGCCTGGCGGCCTCGGCCGTGCGGTTCGCATCGAGCAGCGCGACCGCGTAGGAGAAATCGAATGCGAGCGGCTCTGTGCCCTTGAGCAGCGACGCGTCGCGGGTCGCGCGCTCGAAGTCGGCGGCGGCCTCGCTCGCCTTGCCCTCGCGCATCAGCTTCCAGCCGCGGTGATACAGCGCGAGCGCGAGGTTGCGTTTCGCCGCCGGCGCGATGTCGGGCTCCTGCGCCGC